>NZ_JAVJZI010000256.1:0-43722 GCF_040223135.1 Coleofasciculus sp. G3-WIS-01 | reverse complement strand
AGCCCGCCGTGCGATCTTGAACCATGACAGATAACTCTACTTAGCCGTGAAAACCCGTATTTTTGTAGGGGCTTCCTTTAGGGACGAAAACTAACTTAATTAACAGTATTACAGTTGTTACCCGTAACAGCTAATATTGCTATGTATATCATTGAGGCGGTTCAGGGGCTATGCATGAATTGTATTCATCCTCCTCCACACCAGCAGAACGGTTTCGGCGGCTTCAGAGCCAGTTGCGCGATCGCTGGTCTAGTATTGAGCTATTTGACCAGGATGATCGCGACATCTTGGTGGTGCCCTCTGTATCCGTTGATCAGCGAGAACTAGCCTTGATTCCGGGTTTTCTGCACTATGAGGAACGGCTGTTATTTTCCCTGATTCGCTTACGCAATCCCCGCACCCGCCGGAGTTACATAACGGCGGTACCGCTCTCGCACCCCCTGGTCCCCCCCGTGCAAAAAAAGCTCGCGCACCCCCTGGTCCCCCCCTTTTTACGGGGGACGGAAGGGGGAGCTATTGGGGGGCTAGGGGGGATGGAGAGGGGTTGAGCTTAAGTTGACACCAATGTTCCCAAGTCCCTACAGTGTTAGAGTTCCCGATAAAACCGATAAAATGAATAATCATCTTGAAAGGGATAATCATCAAGAACATGATGAATAATACCGCTATCAATCAGCATTTGTCCAATGCCAATCGCCTCTTGTCGAGACCCCTGAATCCGTTGCGCTAGCCATTCCACGGCTTCTGCACCAATGAAGCATTGCGGATAAAGATTTCCGCGATCGCGGCGGTCTTTTATTTCTACCCCATCTGCACCCCGCATCGCTGCAACTAAAGCCTCAAGTTCTGTCTCGGTTAGGGTTTTGGCTGGAGTAATTGTCTGAGAAACTGCTCCGGATATCTCAGTCGCTACAGTGAGAGAGTCTTGCGGTTGAGAAATGGGAGTATGATTAGATTGATCACCATTAGTTGGCTCAATTGATCGAGGAGAAGATGTCGATGCATCCCGATATAATAACAGATTAAATATTTCTTCAAGTTGAGGCGATCGCAGATGTAAATCCCGCTGCGGAAAGGGAATCTCAATCCTATGATGGCGCAGACATGCCTCAATCCGGTAGTTAAGATCACTTTTGACTTTAAACTGTTTCTTGGGTTCTCCTGTCCACACCAGTAAATCAAAGTCAAGGGAACTCTCACCAAACCCCTGAAACCATACCTGAGGCGGCGGTTGCAGCAGCACTTCGGGATGATTTTTAACGGCTTCGAGTAACGCGGTTTGGACTTTATCGATATCTGAGCCATACGCCACACCCACAGGAATCCGCAGCCGAGAAATCGGGTTCCCATGACTCCAGTTAATCACCTCAGTCTCTAAAAAGCGGGAGTTGGGTACGATAATCGTAACTTGATCTAAGGTACAAATCTCCGTACTACGTGCACCGATGCGTTCTACGGTTCCCAGTAAATCACCCACCTTGACAAAATCACCGATTTGGATGGGGCGTTCAAAGGTAATAATAATACCGCTAATAAAGTTATTGGCAATATTCTGAACGCCAAAACCAATCCCCACACCGAGGACACTGGCAATAATGGTTAAAGACCCAACATCTAAACCCCAAATTTGTAACAGGACAATCAGCCCGAGAAAGGTGAGAACATACTGGGTGAGGATAGTAATCACATCTTGCAATCTGGGTTCAGCCCCGGTGTGGGCTAAGACGTAGGATTTAAACAACTTGGTGAGAAAACTAACCGCAAACCACAATCCAATGGTTAAGCCCAAAAGCAACAGCAATTCTAGGGCAGAATATTTACTACTGCCTAAGCTAATCACTGGCGCATTGAGAATGCCAAAAACCTGACTGAGAAAATTGAATAACTCATAGCGCCAGATCCGACTGGCGGGAAACAAATCAGTCACATAATAAGCGATCGCGAGCCATAAACCGCCCTGTAACCCCAGTCGGGCAAGGCGTACCATGAATTGAGCCGGATCTTCCCAGGCGTGAAAGGAGGATGTAGGTTGTCCCAGCAACAGCCTCAAGGGATGAGACGCCCATTTTCCTAGAAACAGTAAAGCAAGATGAATCGCGATCGCAATCAGTATTGCCCCCAAGACAAAGCCTAACGCCTGACGGACATAGGCGGGCGATCGCTCAAATTGCGCTTGTACTAATGCCCTCTCCAGAATATCCTGCCAAATCTGGGCTTGCCGATAAGCGGTAAGTTCTGGTAGCAAATCTTCCTCTGTCACGGTTAGCAGATGGCGTGAACCGGGCTGGGAACGAATCGTCGTCCGTCCCTCCTCCTGATTCACTTCAATGCTGACAGGGTTAGGCGAAGACACCGCTTGCGCCAACGCTTCGTTGATCTGCCTAGCACGATTTTCTGCTGTATAGTTCTTATTTAAACTTCTCACCTGTAATAAAACGCGACCGTCTAGCACCACAGGCGCTTTGTCATTGCGATTCGTTGAGGAAGTCTGAGCAAAGGTGGGAACTGGGTTGAGTGTCAGCAGCAGCGTCAGTAACGCCAACAGGATAAACCGCCAACGTTTTAGAGGCAGCTGGGGGAGCAATGTAGAGACGTAGCATGCTACGTCTCTTAGCCGGGGGAGCCGGGGGAGCATCTTGCTCACTACATTGAGCATCTTACTCGCTACTAATACCCAATTTAAATGCATGACAGTTTAGCACCGGATAGTAGACATTACTAATTGAATAAATTTAATGCTTCGCCCCTACGAATGGGGATTGGGCGAAGCATTTGCGTTGGGTTCTTGGCATAAAACCGAGACATCTGGGCGCAAATGCTTCGCCCCTACGAATGCCCTGCTAGACGGCGATGTGGGCGAAGGTTGAGGACGCGATCGCTCTAAAATAGTGCTAGCCATCGCCCAAGCCCCAAACGCAGTCAAAAGTAGAACTCCCACCCCAATCGACCAAACCACCACTTTTTGTTGGGGGATAGACTTCATCGACGGCGTAAAGCTGGATACGTTGGGACTCTGGGCGGTGGCGTTCAGGTCATTGGTGTGGAGTAATGTTGCCGTCATCTTATAAGGACCCATCCGTAGGGTATCCTTAAACGAAATGGGTTGATTGGCTTGACGCAGCGGTCGCCCATTCAGAAAGGTACCGTTAGCACTGCGTTGATCGGTAATATAGATCTGGTTATTTTCCACCGTCATCAGGACGTGAAACCGCGAGATCTCTGGGTGGGCAAGTTCCAACCGAGACACCGACTCTCCCCCCCAATACTCTGGCATCTGGTCAAATTCTCGACCGATCGCGATCGGTGCGGTTAGTAGCGATCGCTTGACTTCTCCCATTTCTGGGTCTTCCCAGGTTAATTGAATATACATAGACTTGGTAGACCTCGAACACCTGCTATAGTAATGGTTCCCGTTTTTTTATAGATATTTTGGGCGAAACCGAAACCGCAACGCCTGCTGTCACGTCAAACGCTTTGGGTATTGGATTTAACGATTCGGCAAAAAATCTGGACAAAGGTAACTATGATTGGGTCACTATCCAAATCATATCTTTAAAAATAATTACGATAATAGGTCAAGGATTCATTTTTCCTGTAAAGAGCGGTAGGGCATGATCTTCAATCTTTTCCGTCGATTTCAATCCACGAATACGGATCAACCCCTCGGTGGACGCTATAAAATCGAGAGTCAACTGGGAATAGGCGGATTTGGTCAAACCTTTCTGGCGCAAGACCTACATTTACCCGGTCACCCCCAATGCGTGATTAAACAGCTTAAACCCAAAACCACTGACGCCGCCAGCCTAGAAACCGCTAGACGCTTATTTGACACCGAAGCTCAAGTCCTCTATCAACTGGGTCATCATGACCAAATCCCCCGGCTGCTGGCACATTTTGAAGAAAATCAGGAATTTTATTTAGCACAAGAATTGATTCTTGGCAATCCCCTAACCCAGGAATTCAAAAAAGGTCAGCAATGGTTAGAATCTCAAACGATAGCCCTGTTGCAGGATATTCTCCACGTTTTAGCTTATGTGCATGAGCAAAATGTGATTCATCGCGATATTAAACCCTCTAACCTGATTCGCCGCCAACAGGATGGCAAAATTGTCTTGATTGACTTTGGTGCGGTTAAACAAGTCACCACCCAATTTAGCCATCCCCAATCTGGACAAACTAATTTAACCATTTCCATTGGTACCCAAGGCTATGTTCCCAAAGAACAGTTAGGTGGACAACCCCGGTTTAGTAGTGATGTGTATGCAGTGGGGATATTAGGGATTCAAGCCTTAACCGGAACCCATCCCAGAGTGCTGCGGGAAAATCCGGAGACGGGAGAAATTCAGTGGCGTGATTTAGCTCCTCATGTTAATCTCAACTTGGCAGAGATTCTGGATCAGATGATCCGGTATGACTTCCGCGATCGCTATCAAACCGCCACCGAAGCTCTGTGCGCCCTGCAAAGTCTATCCAGCGATATCTCACCCTCCGATACGACGCAACGATTACCCGATTCCTCAGACACCACAGCATCGGTTCAGGGACAAACCTCAACCCAGATTTGGATACCAACCGATTCTCCAGCCACATCCTCATCAGACACAAGTAGCACCCAGTTACCCGAAACCTGGCGTAATTCCCAACCCTCATCAGGGAGTTCGGTTCCCACAATCGTTACACCGGGTTCAAACCCGAAACGAGGGCTGAATCTTTGGTTGGTTGTGGCAATTTTAGGCGTTATCGGGGGAACTGCTGGAGTTGCGACAACGCTGCTGATTCCCCAGCTTACCAGCCAAACGACGAATCAGACTCAGGAGTTAACCTCCAAGTCGGCGAACCCGGCGACTCAACCATCGCCAGCATCATCCCCTGAACCTTCCCCCACAGATGAGACACCCAGGAATCCTAGTTCAGACTCAGACTCACCCACGTCTAAAAAGACTACCCCGGATACAGCAAAACCAGGTGAACCACCCTCTCCAGCTCGTTCACCGGAAACAACTCCCACCCCTTCTCCTCAAAAGTCACCGATAGTTACTCAAAATTCGGCTACCCCAAAACCACCAACGCCGACGCCAAATCCGGTGGCGCAAAAGCCGACAAAAGTTCAGCCAACACCATCCCCTGTTCCATCGGCTTCTCCTGCGCCAAAACCTCAAGTGGAGACGGTAACTGCACAAACCCATTGGCAACGCTGCTATGATTTAAACACCCAGCAGCGTCCAACCGAAGCGATTCAGGCGTGCGATCGCGCCTTGGCAATTAACCCGGATTATCCAGAAGCCTTGTGGAGTAAAGGCGCAGCGTTGGATCAATTAAGAAAACACCAAGAAGCGCTAAACCTTTACGAAAAAGCCACAACCCTGAAGCCAGATTTTGCCGAAGCCTGGATCAATCAAGGTGTTGCTTTGATTTTATTAGGTCAATCGGAGAAAGCGATTCCGGTTCTTGATCGCGCCATTCAGCTTAAACCTAATTCTGCCAACGCCTGGATCAACAAAGCCGAAGCCTATATGGAATTGGAACGGTTTGATGACGCGATCGCATCTCTGAAAAAAGCGCTAGAAATTCAACCCAATAACGAATATGCTGCAACCATGTTAATCGCAGCCGAGGCGAAAAAATGAAACCTCTATCTCAACGGGGAAGAAGAAGCCCGGAACTAAAGTTCGGGCTAAAAGCTAAAACCCGTTAAAACGGGTTAATATTATGTCCGCTTAAACAGTCATTATTCCCTTGTGCCTTTCAACCTTCCTCTTTTGCTTGGAGCCTTCTGCTTCTCAAGAAAATTGGTCGGGATCAGGGTTTTTAATTGGGGCGAATTTGCTGTTGACGAATCATCATGTTCTCCCCAGTGCTGATTTGTTGCCTCACACGATTTTTCGGTTTAACTATGAGGAAAATTTCCAGGGAGAGGCACAGCAACCGGAAGAATATCGCGCTCAGGTTGATGGGATTTTTCAGACGAACTCGGCTTTAGATTATACCGTGGTTCAATTGGTTGGAGAACCGGGGAACAAGTGGGGATGGTTATCGTTGGTGGAGACAACAATTCGGCAGGGGGAACGGGTTAATATTATTCAGCATCCATCCACTCAAACCGTGAGAGAACGTGAAGCACTCTTGGCTTACTTGGGGTTTGAACGCCTAAGCAGCAAAATTAAGTGGGACAATAGCAATAATGTCTTTTTTGCGGAACTGGTCAAGCTGCTGACTTCGGAAGGAAAGACTGAGTTGCTTTCATTTCTGAATAACTTGGTGGAAAATCCGGTGGACGGTATAAATCCGTGGATTGGTATCGAGGATCAAGAAAAACTTAGGTCTTTAATTGCCAATATTAGCGCTTTGGATGATCAGGGATGGGAGTACGAGTGTGGAGGTGGGAGAAAATCGCTTTGTCTTTCACCCCCTGATTCGCTTATTTGCTCAGGAATTGGCAGAAACGCGGCAGTTGCAAGCGACGGCGGCGGAACGACATACTCAGTTTTTTATCGAGTTGGTGAAGTCCAATGAGGTCACTAATCGGGCGATCGCAAATGAAAAAATTAACTCCAAGTTTAGAGTTTGTAGTCAGCGATGCCAGCGCTGATGGTACTAAAGTACCAACTACGAACCCAGTTTGATAACCTGCTTCTCACCGAGGACTTGGGTTCAGGGCTTCAGTTCATGACGCAAACGAACATAATAGTATAGTTAGCTCTATCACTGTCGCTCATCCCCAGTCACCATCGTGTCCCAGGTTGTTCTCGAAAACGTCTACAAAAGCTTTCCTAGTCGCAAGGAGGGGTCAACTGTCGCGCCTGTGACGACAGAACCCTTGCTCACACCTAGCGATGAAGCGCCACTGGTAGCCGTTGATTCATCCCCTCCCTCATCGGGAACCGCGAATGTTTTACGGCGAATTAATCTGAGAGTCCATGATGGCGAGTTTATGGTATTGGTAGGTCCTTCGGGTTGTGGCAAAAGTACCCTGCTGCGGGTGATTGCGGGATTAGAGGAATTAACCGGGGGGAAAATTTGGGTGGGCGATCGCATGGTGAATGATTTGCCGCCAAAAGCCCGCAATATCGCCATGGTGTTTCAAAATTATGCCCTCTATCCGCACCTGAATGTCTATGATAATATCGCCTTTGGCTTACGGCGGACAACCCTGGGATTAGCCTACGAAAAGCCTACCACCGAGATGCCGCTTTGGGTCGAGAATGCCTTAATCGGGATGACGCGATCGCTCCCTAAAGGATGGCGTTATTTCTGCGATCGCGAACGGGCGATTGATGACCAAGTTCACTATGTCGCCAAACTCCTGCAAATTGAACCCCTGCTGCATCGACTCCCCAAACAGCTATCTGGGGGACAAAAGCAACGAGTCGCCCTAGGGCGTGCGATCGCCCGGAATCCCCAAGTCTTTCTCATGGATGAACCCCTCTCCAATCTAGACGCCAAACTCCGAGCCCAAACCCGCAGTCAAATCGTGCGCTTACAACGCCAATTAGGCACCACCACCCTTTATGTCACCCACGATCAAACCGAAGCCATGACCATGGGCGATCGCATCGCCGTAATGAATCAGGGAGAAATCCAGCAAATTGCCCCTCCCCTAGAACTCTATAACCACCCCGCCAATCAGTTTGTCGCCGAATTTATCGGTTCACCCCCGATGAACTTTATTCCCGTTCAAATTAAAGCCCCCCTCCTAATTCAGCATCGCCAATTTCGGCTCACGCTTCCAGATATTTGGCAACCCTTTCTGCAAGAGTATGATGGACGTTCTTTAATCCTGGGAATTCGTCCCGAACATTTAACCATAAGTGTTCCCGCCCCCAAAAACTTATCGGTAAACGTTGAACAAGTAGAAGCCTTGGGAAATGACACCTATTTATTAGCTAAACTCGATCGAAAAACCAGGTTACAAGCCAGAATTCCCGCCGATCATCTCGTCAAAGTTGGCGATCAACTGTGGTTATCCATTAACGCCGATAAAGTTCATTTCTTTGACGATAGAACAGGTAAAGCCATTCGGTCTAATTAGCTGGCTTTTGACGGTATGTGGCACGTCTGTAGGGGCGGGTTTCACTATTATCTTTTCGGTTGCACCCATAAGTAACTAAACCCGCCCAGACTCAGGTTTATTTCTCCTGGATAAAACTTAACCATTTGATATCTAAAAACTCAGAGCAAAAACCTGATGTGGGGAGAAGTTAAACAGGGGAAAAGTTGGGGAAACAATTTGATTGTTTTCCGTAAATGGAGTCATCAGATATTCTGCCTCAACCAAAGTATTAACAAAAAATGTAGGTTGTTTGGGGGCACCAATAAACTTTCTTGGTCCTAATGCGGCATAATCGACAATCCAATATTCCTCAATACCCATTTCCTCATAATCTCGAAGTTTATTATAGTAATCATCACGCCAATTTGTTGAAACAACCTCGACAATTAATTTAACTGAATCAGGATTTTGAATAATCGATTCACTTTCCCACCGGGGTTCTGCACCAAGAACGTCTTGATTCAAAACGATGATATCGGGTTCATAACCTGATTTTTCCCGTTTAGGTTTAACAATTGATTCTCTAGGAATCGTCCAAATGCTACCTTTCCCCATGTGCCGAATAATTATCAAGAGTTGTTCGATAATAGAACCTGTTAGAGTTGAATGTTTTCCCTTGGGTTTGGGCATTTCGATAATTACTCCATCATGCAGTTCGTACCGAACTTCTGAATTTTCGGGATACCAGTTAATAAATTCATCAAAGCTGTATAGTTGAGGTTGAGTTTGAGATTGAGTCATAGTTGATATCAGGTGTTGGCTGTTATACCAAAGTAGGCTTAGCTGTTACCGTTGTCATCACGTATCCTCTCCCGATCCGTAAGCCCTATTGTAGATAAAGATAGAGTGCGATCGCAGACATTAATACAATCAGAGAAACAATAAATAGCCCCAATCTACTAACCCCCTCTGCTACCTGGAGCGCTTCCCTCTGCGTTCCTCTGCGTTAAATAAACTCCCAAATTTTCTCATCAACCCCTCAATAATCATAAACTCAATTCAAACGCAGCCGAAAATATTGACAATACAAATCGCACCGAGGCGTCACCTCATTCCCTTGCAGATTAACCAATCCCATACTATGCAACTTAAATCCTTGCATCGGTTCTAACTGTATCGGATAATCAGCCGTAACCACCTTCTTCAACGCCGTAGCCAACTCAGGATGTTGGGATAAATTCCACATAAGTCGCCGCAAATGATCACCATACAATCCAGCATCCGTTGGTGCTGTAGCCAACAGTTGAGCTAAAGTAATCTCTTGACGTGCGATCGCGTACAGCGCCAATCTGACTAAATAGGGATGACCCCCAACCATTGCCATTAATTCTTCCACCTGATTCGATTCCCAAGCTAATCCGTGACGGTGGGCTAAATCTTGAACTTGTTCGGCTGCAAATTCCGGTAAATCAATCGGTAATCCTACATTAAACGGAGACTGATTAATATCCATAGGAATATAGGCTTCCGTCGAATGCACCACAACTAATCGCAGTTTACGCCATATTTCCCGATTTTTCGCCTCTTCATGCCACGATCGCAATAAGCCAAAAAAATCAGCCGTGAGTTCAGGATAATGAAACACCCGATCCACTTCATCTAACCCTAACACCAACGGTGTGGCAATCGTTGCTAATAAATACCGCTCAAAATAGGACTTACAACTCACCTTACTCCCAAAGGTTTTACTCCAATACTTATCCAAGCGATCGGGTAATTGCAGTTCTAGAGTAATCACCGCACAAAACCACTGCAAGAAACGATCTAAATCACTAAAAACACTACTATCCGCTAATTGAAAACTTAAAGGAACTGTGGCATAATTAAGCTGAGTTCCCCGATGTAAAATTCGTGCCATCAACGAAGTTTTACCCATTTGTCGCGGCGCTTTAATCCGGATTAAGGAACCCGGTTTAGCCACCGCTTCATAGCAGCGCTTTTCAACACCTGGGCGTTCCACATAAAACGCCGAGGCTAATTCCACTTGTCCCCGTGGTAATTCCGGTTCAGCGACGGGTTGAGGGGGATGATTGGGGGTGAGGGAATAGGGACTGGGAAACGTCGAGGATGTTTGATCGCCCTGTGTCGTGACGGTTGGTTGATCACTACAGAGCCAATCCTGAACTGAGTTTAACACAACAGGCGTATCCTGATGCGATCGCCACTCCACCTGGGACACTCCTTTGAGATAACCGCGTAAGTCATGGTTGAGTAACGTCCAAGGGCAATTAATCCGAATGGCTAAAATAGCAGGCTTCCCCTCCGGATGTTGATCCCGCCGCCGTTTTACCCACTGCACCTCTTCCGTCATCATCTCACTAGACGCGGCTAGAGGGGACAATAAAAACACCACGCGATCGCAACGGTTTAATTCGGCGTAAATTTGCTGCAATCCCTGAGTTGCCATGCGGCGACTAGCATTGGCAATGAAAACTTGACACCCTTGGGCAGTTAACGCCGTTTCTAATTGTATAGCAAGGCTTTTATCGGGGTCATTTCCACAATGATAACTCAGGATAACCTGAGGCTGATTCGTCGCCGCCAGTGTATCCCCTGGGATTAAATTGGGTAAATTGTGAGCAATGGCAGTAATTAACTTAGAACGGTGAGATGATCCTTTATCTTCGTCATTGTTTAGGGCAAATATCTCACAAATATTCTGGATATGTTTCCGCACTGTTCCTTGAGAAATACAGAGTTCCGCCGCAATTTCACCATCATTTTTCCCGGCGACAAATTGCTGTAAAACTTCCTTTTGTCGCGGTGTAAGTTTGGTAAATGCGTTGGTGAACTCTTGCTGATCCATTATCCTGAGAAACAGTCATAAATAAATTGTAACGGCAGAATTATAACTCCTCACCCTTGAGGCTTTTCTTTTGTTGAACGTAGCTCTGAAAATCAGCGAGGGTCAATTCATCCAACCACTGGTGTCGCTCGACCGTGTAATCTCCATAGCCGACTTCCAATTGTTGCAGGAAGCGGAGCATTCCTACCACCCCTAAAGAGTCAACTAAAGCTTGATATCCTTGTTTTCTCAATTCAGCTAATTTCATTACTATCCTCCTGTAAAGTTGCCATCAACCAAATCACGGGATTCTCTACCGTTACGTTGATTGAATCTCTATAGTGTTGAGCTTTTCGCAGCAGCCTGTCATCGGTAGTCAGAAAAACATTAGCGCCCCCCGCTTCAGCAAAAGCCAGATGTAAGGCATCATAGAACTTAAAACCCAGTTCCATCAAGGTGGTGGCTCTCAATTCAATTGCCTCGCTGGAAGGAAGTAGGCGGGTAGCAACGGATAAGATGGAGTCCAGTTGCTCTTTTTTGAAAGGGTCTGGATTCCTACTGATTTCATAAGCAATGGCATCGCTGTTGAGTAACACCCATTTCTCCTCCCGACATTTTTGCAGGAGAGAAATCATCGCTTCCGCTTCTAGGCGAATTCTAGATTGTTGCAGGTCGTCAAGGGGTCGGTTGAGACAACAAACGTCGGCATAAATGACAGGTAGTTGCACCATGAGCAAGTTTTCGGTAACAGCATGGCTCCAAATACTGACCCTCTCAAATCTTCTCACCCGCCCTTATTCATAAGTAGTCAGACAGTAGTCAGACAAAATTAAAGTTAACGGTTGAGATTAGGTAACTTTTAACAGGGAAAAGTAAAGATTTGAGACTCCTTAGCATTTCTTAGTACAGTGTACAGAATTTATGTCCAGTTACTTAATTGTAGTTGTCTTTGTCGGCAGAGGACGGAGGAACAAAAGATTCCTCAAAGTCCCCCTTAAAAAGGGGGAGCTCTTATTTAGTCAGGGTTTTAACCTTAAGTGGAAACTAATGCCCGCCCCATCTTCCAGAGGCGCCATGACTCGTCTGGAACCTTTTAGCATTAAGCAGGCAAATCTGTACTCCCCATCAAATAGCGATCGCACTCACGGGCAGCACCTCGACCTTCGTTGAATGCCCAAACCACTAAACTCTGACCTCGGCGACAGTCTCCGGCGGCAAAGACACCGGGAATACTGGTGGCATACTTCCCATAATCGGCTTTTACATTACTACGAGCATCGCGTTCTAAACCCAAGGCATCCAGCAGAGGTTGTTCGGGTCCGAGGAACCCCATCGCTAAGAGGACAAGCTGGGCGGGAATCACTTTTTCTGTACCTGGAACCGGACTGGGAATAAATCGACCTTGCTCATTTTTCTGCCACTCGATTGTCACTGTATGCACTGCTTTCAGATGTCCTTCCTCATCCCCCTCAAACTTGGTGGCGGTGGTGAGATAGAAACGGGGATCAGCGCCAAACTTCGCCGCCGCTTCTTCTTGCCCGTAATCCAGGCGATAAATCTTGGGCCACTCGGGCCAGGGGTTGTCGGAGGCGCGTTCTAGGGGCGGTTGGGGCATGATTTCCAGTTGCGCCAGACTCTTACACCCATGACGCAGGGAAGTGCCAACGCAGTCGGTACCCGTGTCACCCCCGCCGATAATCACCACATCTTTGCCTTCTGCGGAGATAAAGTTGCCGTTTTTGCTGTTATCTAAAAGCGCTTTGGTATTGGCAGTCAGGAAATCCATGGCGAAGTGGATACCCTTTAACTCCCGTCCTTCGATGGGTAAATCCCGTGGTTTGGTCGCGCCCGTGCAGAGTACCACCGCGTCAAATTCTTTGAGTAGATTCTCGGTGGGGAAGTCTTTACCTACCTCGGTGTTGCAGATAAACTTAACCCCTTCTTGTTCAAGCTGGTCAAGGCGACGCTGGACGACTTGCTTTTTGTCCAGTTTCATGTTAGGGATGCCATACATGAGTAAGCCGCCGGGACGATCTTCCCGTTCAAATACGGTGATCCAATGACCAGCTTTATTAAGCTGAGCAGCCGCACAGAGTCCAGCCGGTCCAGAACCGATGATTGCGACTTTTTTCCCGGTGCGCTTGGTTGGGGGTTCGGGTTCGACCCAACCTTCGTCCCAGCCTTTGTCAATAATCGAACATTCGATATTTTTTATGGTCACGGGGGGGTTATGGATACCCAGGACACAAGACCCCTCACAGGGTGCAGGACAGACACGACCGGTGAATTCTGGGAAGTTGTTGGTTTTGTGCAAGCGATCGAGTGCTTCGCGCCATCGACCTCGATAAATTAGGTCGTTCCACTCTGGGATCAGGTTGTTGATTGGGCAACCGCTTGCCATGCCCTTGATCAGGGTTCCGGTATGGCAAAAGGGTGTGCCGCAGTCCATACACCGCGCCGCTTGAGTTTGGAGTTTTTCCTCCGGCATGGGCAGATGGAACTCGTCCCAGTTGCCAATGCGACTGTCGGGTTGCAGTTCAGAGGGTAATTCGCGCAGATATTCGATAAAGCCGGTTGGTTTTCCCATAGTGATGTCTCAAGTTTAGAGTAGGGTATAGTTGTGGCTAAGGTGTCATTCGGTAAATTGGCGATGGTGATGCAGTCCCTAGACTATTTTGGCGGCAAATCCTCACCAATCAGTTGTTGACGGTGGCTTGTGACCAACTAAGCGGATGGAAGACTGTCTAGAGACGTTAAAAGCAACATCTGTACCAAGTCAAAAGTCAAAATCAGAGATATTTTGTAGTCTTTGTTACGGTTTGTCAATCATTTTGGCGTTTAAATGCCAGGTTGAGTTTAATAAAAGGTTAGATTTGCTGCGGTTCAGTGGCTAGGATTCATTAAGGTTTAGGTTCTCATTGAAGACGGCTAGAGATAGGATACAAAATAATTGCTTCTAGGGTTTCATATTTTCACATTTTTTTATAAAGTAACCCCCGTTTCGTTGGTGTCGTTTGGGTTGGGTTTTCCTTGGTTTAACTGCTGGGCAGTTAATTTTTGTTGTCGGCAAAGTTTCCCTCTGTTCGACTTGAAAACTTTTTAGGGGTTTTGCAGAAATTGTCAGTGTGCTCAGGGAGTCTTCGCGATCGCACTCCCTCCTCAAAAAGCCTGTAACTCTTGCTGGCGGCTGACTCCTCACATTATTCAGGCGGGTTAAGTTGGGGAATTGTCCCTGATGGACGCTTACATAACTAAAACTTTTAAATTTAAGCTTTATGATTTAATTTTCCAAAGATAAGCGGACTTGGGGCTTGATTGATGCAGTCGCTGGCAAAGCCTAATTTGACGTTGGGTTTGGGGTGTAGTATACTTTATGAAGTTTTGTGTTTTAGGATACGTTGGGTTATTGTGAGCATTTTTATGGCAAAAACGCTTTAAAGCCTTAATAAGGCGTTATTTATTCTCTCTCGCGTTGCCAAAACTTAAATAATACAAGCATACCCCAACGACTCAATTTTCAGGACTTGTTCAGGGGCTGATTTGACAAAAAAGCTGGTTTATGTATAGAAGAATTAGCCCTGAATTAAAATTCGGGCTAAGAGCTAAAACCCGTTAAAACGGGTTAATAACTTTATACTAATTAGTCGGACCGGCATAAAACGGCACGCTCCGACAAGTTTTATACCCTTACTGTTCCCTGTGACACAACGAGCGCAGCCGAGGTGTTCGCTGTTAAGAGTTTCCTAATCTCAACAGTTAACTTTAATTGTGTCCACCTACTTATGACAAAGGACAAATGACTTATGCCACAATCAAGGCAGTATTTGAGATAATCGGCAATGGCTTGGTCGGCGGGACAGCAGTTGCAACGTGGCAAATATACGATTGAGAAAGAGTTAGGATCAGGACGGTTTGGGATAACCTATTTAGCACGCGATCGCACGTCCCAACGATGTGTGATTAAAACCTATGGATTTACACCCCTAGAGTTATATCATGTTGATGCCGAACGCGGCGCTTATACGGATGTGTATTCTTTAGCCGCCACATTGTATCAATTATTAACTGGAGAAAAACCGCCCAGTGTCCGCGATCGCAGTTTGGCAAGGGCTAAATTAAAGCCACCTCAAGAAGTGAATCCCCAAATGAGCGATCGCACGAATCAGGCGATTCTCCGAGGGATGGCATTAGCCCCCGAAGAACGCCCCCAAACGATGCAGAAATGGTTGAATTTATTGGGGGTTGCGGCTCAAATTCCCCAACCGTGGCGCAATTGGGATTTGACGATTTGGTTAACGATTATTGGTACAATTGCTGGGGTTTTGAGTATGATTGCTGGGTTTTTAGCGCTTAAGCCGCCCTCAACACCACTGCCAGAACCCACACCGGAAATGACGCCAACGTCACAACAGATTCAACCAGAAACATGTTCCCTTGATCTGACCCCTCCCTAACCCTCCCCTTGCCAAGGGGAAGGAACAAGGAACGCGGTTATGGCATGATCAAACTATACGGTAATCTCAAAACAAAAAACGAATGGAGACACTAGAACTTAAACTCGATAAAAAGACCCTCGAACTGGCGCGATGGTTAGCCGAATCGCGCCGTTGTAATCTATCTGAACTGATTACAGAAGCCATCAACAAGCTGGCTGTTAAAGAATCGGCACAAGACCGGATAATGGGAATGTTTGCTGATGAACCTGACGTTGTTGATGAGATACTAGAAGAGATTATGCGCGATCGCGCTGCACATCCTCTCAATCAGAACTGTGAACAAAGCACTCCTTGACACTGATATTTTTTCCGAAGTGCAAAAAGGCATAAATTCCAATATTGTCACCAGAGCTAGGGCGTATCGCGATACCTTCGGTTCCTACACAATTTCCGTTATTACAGTTCTCGAAATTATCAAAGGCTGGCATAAGCGTCAACGGCAAGACCGCATTCAACAGTTTCTTAATGTTATCACTGATGTTGAAGTGTTAAATCTGGATTTGTCCAGTGCTGAACTAGCAGGGCGAATCTACGCCGACTTAGAACGTACAGGGCAACCCATTGGTCTTGCTGATACGATGATTGCAGCTATAGCGATGCATAAGAATTTGACGTTAGTAACTGGTAATGTATCTCATTATCAACGCATTCAATTATTAGGTTATAAGTTGCATCTAGACAACTGGCGAAGTTAATCATACAACGTGGCACTACAGCTACTAGGAATAATATTAGGAGAGTGGGCTGTTCAACCACAAATGAGGTAAAATTGGACTTTGAGTATCTGACTGACTAATTTCCCAGAAAATAATTCCCCGTGATGGTAAAAGCAACTGGCTATGCAAATTCGAGACTACTTCAACTTTCTTGCTCCTGATGATATCCGCATTCAGGACAGTCGCATCGGGATTGAAAGCGTTCTTTACGAGTATATTTACCGAGCTAAAACCCCTGAAGAAATCGCCAAGCAATTTGAAAGTATTACCCTAGAACAGGTTTATGCTACGATTCTTTACTATCTACACAACACCGAAGAAGTGAGTGCTTACTTGGCAGATTGGTTAGCGTTTTGCCGTCAACAGCGAGACGAGCAAAAACAGAATCCTTCTCCGGCACGACAAAGATTTCGCAAATTGAAAGCAGAGGCAGAAGTTCAGCAAAAATATTCTGAATCTGTGAACCGTTTATAATGATTCAATATTTGTTAGATGAGCATATTGCCTCGTTGTACCGAACTCAACTGATGCGTCAAGCTCCTTATCTTATTGTGAGAAGAATTGGAGATCCAGATGCTCCGGCAAAAGGAACTCTCGATCCTGAAATTTTAATCTTGTGTGAGACGAATAATTTTATCTTAGTGACCAATAATCGGAAATCTATGCCCAAACACTTAGCAGATCATCTGGCAGAAGGACATCATATACCGGGTATCTTTGTTATCGATCTATCTCGGAATATTGGTGAAACCCTTACCGAGCTAATTTTCATTGCTGAAGCTTCCTTTGTTGGGGAATATCAAGACCGAATTGAATACTTGCCGTTGAGTGAATAAAAAGAGCCAATAGGAGGGTATTTGTTCGGGTTGGTGTTTTGGATCGTTTCCAGCCGCGCCAACTACACAGAAGCCGCTTGGGGATAGCGATGAGCCACCAGTGAGAACACATCCAACCCGTTTAGTGCGTCAGTCCAAATCGCTAGAGAATTTCCTGTGGCACAATGAATATAAATGTATCAGATTTATGTGTAAGCAATGGTTTGGGTGTCAGGGCAGGTATTGCAAGGTGGTAAGTACACCATTGAAAAAAAGTTAGGGGATGGCGGATTTGGTATTACCTATCTGGCTAAGGATAAAAAGGGTAATCCAGTTGTTATAAAAACTCTGAAGGCTGTAGATCCACAGAGTCCTGATTTTGATAAATGTCAGCAAGAGTTTATCAATGAAGCACTACGGCTTAAGGGATGTCAGCATTCTCATATAGTCAAAGTATATGAGGTGATTAAAGAGGATTTCCTCTGGGGCATAGTGATGGAATATATAGAAGGGAAAGACTTAGGTAGTCTGGGGAAATTACCGGAGTCTGAAGCGTTACGCTACATTCAGCAAATTAGTGAGGCACTAACAGTTGTTCACAATAATGGCTTGTTGCATCGAGATGTAAAGCCACAAAATATCATAGTGCGAACGAGTCAATCGGAAGCCATTTTGATTGATTTTGGTATTGCCCGTGAATTTACCCCTAATTTGACACAGACTCATACAGCACTTTTTACACCTTTTTATGCACCTCCTGAACAGTACAATCCTCGCGCTAAACGGGGTGCTTATACAGATGTTTACGGTTTAGCAGCAACACTCTATAGAGTGTTAACAGGACAAGAACCGGAATCATCTGTATCTAGGGTAATGGGTTGTCCACTCGCACCACCCAAGCAGCTTAACTCAACTATTAGTGATGTAGTCAATCAAGCTATTCTTAAAGGGTTAGAACTACAGCCAGAGAATCGCCCTCAGTCAGTGCGAGAATGGATACAGTTATTGATTTCCCAGAATTCGGCTGATGATTTGAGTTCAGAATCTGGCATCGATTACCGCCAACTGCGAGATTTATTAGCCGCCGGAGAGTGGAAACAAGCGGATACAGAAACGGCAAACAAAATGCTGGCAGTTATCGGGAAAAAAAGTTGGTATGATGTTATTAGGAGAGATGTTGAAAAATTTCCTTGTACCGACCTGCGAACAATTGACTGTCTCTGGGTAAAATACAGTAATGGACACTTTGGTTTTTCTGTGCAAAAGCGAATCTGGCATCGTGTAGGGGGGCAACCAAGCGTGTATGATCATGACATCTATAAAAAGTTTGGTGATACCGTGGGTTGGCGTGAAAAAGATGATTGGTTAGAGTATGATAACCTTACCTTCAGTCTAAATACTCCCCATGGGCATCTCCCTACAGTATTGAGTGTGGGTTGGTTTATTAGTGGGGCGGTCATCTCTTCTCTCTCGTTGAGACTTGCAGAATGTAACATATAAAAGTTTCAACAGATAGTAACGATTTACGACAGAGGCACCCATCCACGAAGTCTTACGGGTTCTATACTTCCGATACCTGACACCGCTTCCACCCAAAAAAAACAGTAATTCAATCAAATGTATGGCTAGAGATGCCTTTCATAATGCTGTAAAAGTAGCACTACAAAAAGACGGCTGGATAATCACTGCTGATCCGCTACAGATTAAGTTTGGTAAGCTTGACTTGTATATTGATTTAGGTGCAGAACAGGTTATCGGTGCAGAGCAAAATGGACAGAAAATAGCCATTGAAATTAAGAGTTTTCTGGGACAGTCTGCGGTTACTGAATTTCACAGAGCGGTTGGACAATTCATTAGTTACCGAGATGTCCTCAGAGTGGTTGAGCCGGAGAGAGTTCTCTATCTCGCTGTACCACAACTTATCTATGATGACTTCTTTAAAGTGCAAGAGTTGGCTCAGTTAGTCGTACAAACGAATCAAATTAAAATTATTGTATATAACCCAGTTTTGGAGACAATTGTGCAATGGATAAACTAGAACGATATCGTCAAGCTGTCCAGCAAGTCTTAACCAAATATGGCAGCTATAAACCGATGAACGTACAGGTTGAAGTACAGATGATTTTTGACACTGAACGCGACCATTATCAAGTGGTGAGTGTGGGTTGGCACAACGAGAGACGAATCCACAGTTGCTCAATGCATATCGATATTAAGCCGGATGGTAAGGTATGGATACAGCTTAATAATACTGAGGCTCATTTAGCCGATGAGTTGATGGAATTGGGCGTAAATCGGGAGGATATCGTATTAGGATTTCATAGTCCTTATATGCGACAATTTACCGATTTTACCGTTAGTTAGCAGATATTCCGTTAATTTGGATAATTCAATAATAGCGCGATCGCGATTGGGAATCATGACCGCTTTTTCTATGCCTGTACCGATTGATCGGTAGGGGCGACCGCTTGCATAAATGAACAATGGTGTCCATTCAATTGACTCGGGTCGCCCTTTAGCTGAAGCTTAAACCTGTTAAAACGGGTTAAAAGCCTTTAATGTAGTAAGCTTTAGCTTACTTTAGCTTTCAGCCGGAAATTTATTTCCCGGCTGTCCTTGTTCACGTTATGCCCCACAATCCTAGCTACCGCCAATCCGGGCTAAATCGCGGGCGTTTTCTTCAAACGCAGCCGTCAGCGCATCATCGCCACTTAACCCAGCTTCCTCGGCTTTATTCAAGCAAGCCAATACCCGCTTGTAATCCTTCGGGATCACCTTGACAAACTTCGGCACCATTTCTGTCCAATTCGCCAAAATAGTTAACCCCAGTTGACTCTTGGTGTACTCGACGTGTTTGGCAATCATTTGGTGGATGATCTCAATCTCCCCTGCATCTTCCAGTTTTTCCAAGTCGGACATCTGGGTATTGCAACGAGTGGCAAAATCACCCTTCTCATCCAACACATAGGCGACACCACCACTCATTCCAGCGGCAAAATTGCGCCCGGTTGAACCGAGAACCACCACTTTACCCCCCGTCATATATTCGCACCCATGATCACCCACGGCTTCTACCACCGCATTAACCCCTGAGTTACGAACACAGAACCGTTCACCTGCCATTCCCCGAATATAAACCTCACCAGAGGTTGCGCCATAGAGGGCGACATTACCGATAATGATATTCTCACGGGGGACAAAGGTGGAACGGGCGGGAGGATAGAGGATTAATTTACCCCCAGATAACCCTTTGCCAAAGTAATCATTAGCATCCCCTTCTAATTCTAGGGTGACTCCCTTGGGAACAAAGGCACCAAAGCTTTGACCCGCACTCCCTTGGAAATGCAGATGGATGGTATCCTCTGGTAACCCCTGCCAATGACGCTTGGTGATTTCATTGCCTAAAATTGTGCCAACCGCCCGATTGATATTCTGAATCGGTAGGGTAGCCGTTACCTTTTCACCTTTTGCGATCGCGCCTTTACATAAATCTAGCAGAACCCTCATATCCAGGGACTTATCCAACCCATGATCCTGGGGAATCTGACAGTAACGCCCAATTTCGGGTCCCACATCCGGTTGATAGAGAATCTGGGATAAATCCAATCCCTTCGCCTTCCAATGATCCACCGCCTGCTTCGCTTCCAAGACATCCACACGCCCTACCATTTCATTCAGCGTGCGGAATCCCAGTTGCGCCATGATTTCCCGCACTTCTTGGGCGACAAAGGTCATGAAGTTTACCGTATGATCCGGATTGCCAATGAAACTCTGGCGTAGCTGGGGGTCTTGAGTGGCAATTCCCGCCGGACAGGTGTTTTTTTGACAAACCCGCATCATAATGCAGCCCAGGGACACCAGAGGTGCGGTAGAGAAGCCAAATTCCTCTGCCCCTAATAGCGCCGCAATTGCCACATCGCGCCCCGTCTTCATTTGACCATCGGTTTCCACCACAATCCGCGATCGCAGATTATTTAATACCAGAGTTTGATGCGTCTCCGCTACCCCCAATTCCCAAGGTAATCCGGCGTGTTTAATCGAGGTTTGCGGCGATGCACCGGTTCCCCCATCAAATCCGGAAATTAGTACCACATCAGCATGGGCTTTTGCCACCCCCGCCGCGATGGTGCCCACACCCACCTCAGACACCAGTTTCACATTAATCCGGGCGTCGCGGTTGGCATTTTTCAGGTCATGAATTAACTCGGCTAAGTCTTCAATCGAGTAGATATCGTGGTGCGGCGGTGGCGAAATTAACCCCACACCGGGGGTAGAGTTGCGTACCTTAGCAATCCAAGGATAAACCTTACGCCCCGGTAACTGTCCCCCTTCTCCCGGCTTCGCCCCCTGCGCCATCTTAATTTGCAGTTCCTTGGCTTGAGACAGATACAAACTGTTGACGCCAAACCGCCCAGATGCGACTTGTTTAATCCCGCTATTCTTAGAATCGCCATTTTCATTTGTCCAGGTATAGCGTTCGGGATCTTCTCCCCCTTCCCCAGTATTGGATTTACCGCCAATCCGGTTCATGGCTATGGCTAGGGATTCATGTGCTTCTTTGGAAATAGAACCGTAACTCATCGCCCCGGTTTTAAACCGCCGAGTAATCGCCTCAACCGGTTCCACTTCCTCTAAAGGAATCGGGTCGCGTTTCTTGAATTGCAGGAGTCCGCGTAGGGTAAAATGTTTCTGGCTCTGTTCGTTAATTAGGGCAGCGTATTCTTTATACAGGTCATAACTCCCTTGACGCACGGCATTTTGCAGGGCGTGGATAGTTTGGGGACTAAATAGGTGTGCTTCACCGTCTTTACGCCACTGATATTCGCCCCCTGCATCCAGGGTATGTCCATTCACTTCTCGGTCTGGGAAGGCGTGGCGATGACGTATAATTGCTTCTTGGGCAATTACGTCCAAATCCGCCCCTTCAATCCGAGTTGCTGTCCAGGTAAAGTATTGATCAACGAGGGCTTGTTTGAGTCCAATGGTTTCAAAGATTTGGGCACCGCGATAACTTTGGATGGTGGAAATCCCAATCTTGGAGGCGACTTTAATTACACCCTTAGTTGCGGCTTTGATGTAGTTTTTGTACGCCGTCTTGCGATCAATATTTTCCAGCAAGCCTTGGCGAATCATATCGTCAATGGTTTCAAACATCAGATAGGGATTAATCCCGCCGCAACCATAACCGACGAGCAGTGCATGATGATGAACTTCGCGGGGTTCTCCCGATTCTAAGACTAACCCTACTTTGGTGCGAGTTTTTTTGCGGATTAGGTGGTGATGTAAACCTGCAACTGCAAGTAAGGCGGGGATTGGTGCATGGTCTTTGTCAATGCCGCGATCGCTGAGGATAATTATAGTCGTCCCTTGTGCGATCGCACTATCTGCTTTCGCGAAAATCTCCTCCATCGCCGTTTCCAATCCCTTCACCCCGGCTTTGGGGTCAAATAGAATCGGTAGGGTAACGGATTTAAACTCCCCTTCGGACACATATTTGAGTTTCGCCAATTCCTCATTACTCAGAATCGGCGTTTTCAGTTCAATTAAGTGACAACTTTTGGGTTCAGGTTCGAGTAAATTGCGTTCTGAACCAATCGTAGTTTCCGCCGAGGTAATAATTTCTTCCCGAATTGAATCGATGGGGGGATTAGTTACCTGGGCAAAGAGTTGCTGGAAATAATCGTACAGTAATTTCGGTCGGTCAGATAGCACCGCCAAGGGGGTATCCGAACCCATGGAACCCACAGCTTCCACCCCATTCTGTGCCATCGGCGCCATCAGCATCCGCAATTCCTCGAAGGTGTAGCCGAACGCCATTTGCCGCTGAATCAGGGTGTCGGGTTCGGGTTGGGCAACTTCTGGCGCATCTTTTAACTGTGCCAGTTCGAGCATGTATTCGTCAATCCACTCTTGGTAGGGATGTTCGCTGATAATTGCCTGTTTGAGTTCCTCATCCGCAATAATCCGCCCTTGTTCCATATTCACCAAGAACATCCGCCCCGGTTGCAAGCGCCCTTTAAACGCCACGTCTTCGGGTTCTACGGGTAAGACACCGGCTTCGGATGCCATAATCACCCGATCATCCTTGGTCACATAATAGCGCGATGGACGCAATCCGTTGCGATCTAGAACTGCCCCAATCGTCGTACCATCAGTAAAGGCAATAGACGCTGGACCATCCCAGGGTTCCATCATACAGGAGTGATATTTGTAGAATGCCTTTTTCTCCTGACTCATGGATTCATGATTCGTCCAAGGTTCTGGGATCATCATCATTACCGCATGGGGTAATGATCGCCCAGAAAGGACTAACATTTCTAGGGCGTTGTCGAATATCGCCGAGTCACTTCCCTCTAAATCAATAACCGGCTGAACTTTGTCTAAGTCATCGCCAAACAGTTTGGACTTAAACAGCGACTGTCGGGCGTGCATCCAGTTAATATTACCCCGTAAGGTATTAATTTCCCCATTATGGGCGATATAGCGATAGGGATGGGCGCGTTCCCAACTGGGGAAGGTATTGGTACTAAACCGGGAATGCACTAAGGCTAAGGCGCTTTTAAGATCGGGATCATGGAGTTCCGGATAATATTGTCCCACCTGTATGGGTGTGAGCATTCCTTTGTACACTAGGGTACGACAGGAGAGGCTAGCGACATACCAGCAGGGGTCAACCTCTGAGTTACGAATTTCTGTTTCTGTCCGTTTCAGGATCACATAGAGTTTCCGTTCAAAGGATAGATCATCAGCCAGGTTGGGGGAACGCTGGATAAACACCTGTTGCATAAACGGTTCACCCAGTTTGGCGATACTCCCTAGGGGTGAGTCATCGATGGGGACATCCCGCCAACCCAGAACCGTTTGACCTTCTTCAGAGGCGATTTTCTCAAAAATCTGCCGACTCTGCTGGCGAATCATCGGATCAGGGGAAGTAAAAATCGCACCCACCCCATATTGACCCGCTGCTGGTAGGGTAATGTCAAGGGCGGCGGCGACTTTCCGCATAAACTGATCCGGGATTTGGATTAAAATCCCTGCGCCATCTCCGGTGTTGGCTTCACAACCGCACGCGCCGCGATGTTCCAGGTTTGCCAGAATGGTTAGTCCTTGTTCCACGATATCGTGGGACTTATTCCCCTTCATCTGCACGACGAATCCGACACCACAGGCGTCGTGTTCAAACTGTGGATCGTATAAGCCTTGTTTTTTTGGCAGTTGGTTGCTTTTCATCTTAAATGACCCAAAAATGACGAGGGTTGTAGGGGCGCAAGGCTTGCGCCCATTTTTCAGTGTAGAGGCTGGCAAACTGTCTGGTGGTGAAAAAAGGTGCAACAGTTTACTGTACAAGGGTTTCTTTATTCTACCTTCTGCCTTTTACCTTAACGGAGAGTATCCCCGCCGCGACACCACCAGCTTGTTGGATTAAGATAAACCAACTCCACCAGAAGTACAAGCCACACTTTAACAAAACGATAACATTCGGGAAATTTGGCTTTAATTTAGTTGAGGGTTGAGTTTTGTTAGAAAATGCTTCAAAAAAACAGTATCCTTTGATACTGAATACCGTTAAAGGTGGAGAGTGCGATCGCCAATTGATTGTAATCAAGGGCGCAAGCCTTGCGCCCCTACAGACGCACTATTATCCAAAACCGCCGCTAAACGGTTAAATTAACGGCATCAAATGACTGAAATTTACTCATTTTGTGATCGGCGATCGCAGCGAATACTTGACCATTCTACGTTTTTTTTTGGTATCCTAATTTATAATAGAAAACTCTATACAAGAGACGCGCCATGGCGCGTCTCTACATAATGGCGCGTCTCTACAATAGTGTCTGGGCGGGTGCGAGTTCCATCCCTTGTGCAACCAAAAAGTTGTAGAGACGTTACATGCAACGTCGGGGCGGGTTTAGTAAAATCTGGGTGCAACCGAAAAGATAGTGGTGAAAGTGAGCCCCTACAGAGGCGCCACATAACGTGAAAATTAATGGATTAACACCGGAAGGACGGACAACGGTAAAATTGCTGCAATTGAATAGTGATGAGCACTTAGGCGAACGAAAACGATTACGCGATCGCCCAAAATAATTATACCAAATCCGGGTTAACTACCCCCGTTATAACCCTAGTCCGCGCAGGCGGACGAAAGTTTGTGTAGCAGCGATTTCAATCGCCTCCTCTTGCTCATTATTCTCTCTGCAAGTAAGCTAAACCGCTGTTTTTACAGCAATTCAACAACTCCAAAAGCTTTTTTAGCCGATAAGTTCTTGGCTCTAATAGTTTTTGAGAAACTGCTTTTTCTAAGTCAGTTAACATAGCGGCTGTTTCTGTCAAAACCATTTCATTAAAAAGGGCAATCAACATACTTCTTGTGGTGCTGGTTAAGGGGAGCAGTGGGAGTTCTATTTCTTCTCCATCAATACAAATCGTCGTAAGTTGGGAACGCCCGACTTGAGCAAAATCTGAATATGCTAACCACTGATAAAAATCTTCCCCCACCCGAATGCTTTTCGGGGATTCTCCGTTTTCTCCATAGAAATTAATGCTTAACATAAGTTTTCCTCTCTCAGATTAGGAATTGGTAAATACTGATTTGGGTATATTTTCGGCAAAAGCAATACCTGCTTGGTGCAATTTATGCCGACTGGGTTGGGAAATTTTGTTAGCACTGATAACTCCAATTACGGTTCCTTGGTTAATAATTATTTCCACTTCCTTGCCATAAAGATATTGGGTTTTAATTTCTAGATGAGGATTAAGGGTTGAGTTAGCAGTTGCTGTGGGTGAAATAGAGTCATCCTGATTAAATCGTTGATGAATGTCTCTAATGACTTGTTGAACCTTGAATGTATCGGCTGAATTGAAAATCTTGATATCGCCTTTCTCATCGTTACCATAAGTTTCCTGACAGGGGATATTATGAGTAGTTAATTGAGCGATGACCCAACGTTTAAGGTTCCTGTGCTGTTGTAATATGCCGATCAGTTTGTCTTCATCCGATTGTCTTTCCATTGGGGCGGCTTAAAATGAACAAAAAGTCGGTTATACTAACTGGAAATAAGTAGCGCGAACTTTTCGCAACCACTCCACAGTTTAATTATCAGGCTTGGCTCCATTTTAAGGTATTTTCTGCCTGACTATAGGTGGGTTGCGGCGGATAGTTCTATCGTAGGGGCGGGTTTAGGGATTCAATTAGGCGAGTTACCAATAACTGATCAACAAAACCCGCCCTTTATTCAATTCAATGGCGCTTCAATTAAATCCCGCCTAACCCACGATGGCGGCGTGACACACCTTATTGGTAGATTAGATTTGGCTTGTAGTAGGGAACCTTAGCCCTAGATTTCGTTGGGTTTCCTGTCGTCAACCCAACCTACAACCTATTCCACCATTTTAGCTGTGCCACGCCACTACAGATTACGATAAGCGATCGCACTTAATAATTATCCCAGATTTCCCCAATATCCATTCGTAGGGGCGGGTTTAGGGATTCAATTGGGTGGGTTACTGATAACTGATCAACAAAACCCGCCCTTTATTCAATTCAATGGCGCTTCAATTAAATCCCGCCTCACCCACCCTACAATTACGATAGGCGATCGCACTTAATAATTATCCCAGATTCCTCCAATATCCATTCCTAGGGGCGGGTTTAGGGATTCAATTGGGTGGGTTACTGATAACTGATCAACAAAACCCGCCCTTTATTCTTATTGGCTTCGTTGAACATTTTAAAGGCTAAAGCCTTTACTACGAACTACAGACGGATTAAGATGCGCCGCCGATGTGAATATTTCGCACCCGCACGGGGACACAAGCATGAGTCATTTGGGCGATTTGCATGGGTTCACCTTTACCACATAAATTCGTCCCGCATTGTTGCCATTCTGACTTAGATCCGATCGCGTCTACACTATTCCAAAAGTCTGTGGTCATAGAATGATAGGTGACATCCTTTAACATTCCCACTACTTTCCCCTTTTCTACCTTCCAAAAAGCATCGCCACCAAACTGAAAATTACGCCGTTGCTGATCAATGGAAAAACTACCAATGCCATCAATTAAAATACCATCTTCGGTATCGGCAATCATTTCGGCTAATGTCGCCGTATGACTTCCCCCCTCAACTCCCGGTTCTAAGCCTAAATTGGGAATGCGTACCATCGGTACACTTGACCAACTGTCGGCAAAGGCGCTACCATTACTACTGCCTCGCCCTAATCGATAGGCGGTTTCGCGATCGGTAAGATAATCTACTAAAATTCCATCCTTGACAACGTACCACTCTTGTGATGGTACGCCCTCATCATCATACCCCATGGTACTGCGTCCACCGGGTTGGGTGCGATCGGCTTTGAAATTAACCCAGGGTGCGGCATACTGGAGTTTACCGAGTTTATCAGTGGTGGCGAAACTGGTGCCAGCAAAGTTGGCTTCATAGCCGTATACTCGATCTAATTCCGTGGGATGTCCGACGGATTCATGAATCGTTAACCACAGGTTTGTTGGTTTCAGAATCAACGTGGTGCGAATACCAGAGGGACTTTTTGGTGCGTGAACCTTTTCAATCGCTTCTTCGGCTACTCGTTCCACTTGAGAAAGTAAATCCGCTCGGATAACATGCTCATAGCCCTTATTCATCGGTGGGCGTTCATAGCTGCGATTTTGAGCATCTCCATTCGCGATCGCAGTACAGCCAAATCCAGGATAGGTCCGATACAGCGTTTGGTGAATCAGCGAACCTTCCGTCGAAGCAAAGGTCTTATCTTCCTTAGTAAATTGTAAATAAGAATACGCCTTTTTAATCCCCCGTTCGCCATAACTCAGTAGTTGCTCATTAATCTGCAACAGTAAATCGGCTTTCTCAGTAATCGGGATACTAAAGGGGTCAATTTCCATCGGGGTGATGTAGGTATCCTGATAGGCGGCGACAGGAACAAGTTGCACCCGTGTCTGCTGAGACAGGCGACTCCCCTTAGCGATTTCCACCGCTAAAGCCACCAGGCGTTCCACCTCCGCTGGCGTTTTATAGGGACTCGCTGCAAATCCCCACGCCCCATCCAGCAACACCCGCACACCAAAGCCTGCACTAACATTATCACAGAGTTGACTCAGGGAGCGATCGCGGGCATAAAGATTTTGATGGCGGTAGGTGCAAAATCGGACATCGCCGTATTCACAGCCAGCTTGACGAATTAAGTCAATCGCCAGTTGAGCCAGATCAGTTGCTGTAGTGATTGGGGTGAGTGCTTGTACCATAGTCAGTTGGTGATAATTGTGTCAGAACATGTTCCTTCGGGGATAGGTGCAGATTGATGTCAACGAGAGTAGGTTGGGTTGAGGTACGAAACCCAACGCCATCGCTATTCTTGAACATTATGTGCTTTCCCTAACAGGCTCCCGATGCACCATTCCATCGTCTCGCCAAAATAGATAGTGCGTAAATTCCTATTGTAACCGATGGTAAAAATAAGGGAACTAATAGGGCAGCGGAAATATAAACCTGTAATCCAATTAGTCCATAAATAGCAGTTGCACTGGTTAATAGTACCAACCAATGCCATATTTTAATTTGTCGGCGTTCACTAATAATTAATACCATTCCTTTACCCAAAACTGCCGCCATACCAACCATCCACAAATCTGGAATGGGAATTACTAACCTCTGGCTTAATAAATGGTGCATAGTATAGGCATGTGCCTCACCCCCTGTAAATACGGGTGGATAATTGAGTTGAGGATTTTGCGATCGCCAATAGTCTACAGCCAGGGGAATGGGAAAGTTATCACTCCCTCGATCAGTTACCCCCGCTTGGTCATATCCGCCAGCCGCAATCAGGACAACTTGCTGTTTTAATTGTTCCGGTGTTGGTGCGTTATCGGTATTTTCTAGTAACTCCCAAGCGGCGATAGTTTGATAGGCATAATCGGGAGGGATGGAAAAATCAATAATTGGATATAACCAAAGTTGTTGAAAATTTCTTGATAGGTTCGTAATGGAAGGAAGGCGCAACTCATGCAAAAATGCAGTGAGGGGATTGGGTGCAGGATTTTGGTCTAAATAGGAAACCAATCGGGTGCGAAAAATTGCCGATGAATCAGTCTCAGTTAATCGCTGGGGTTGCGGTAAATTCGGATCGATAGGTGTTTGATTGGCGGCGCGGGCGAGGGCTAATAAATAGGCAAAGGAACAACTATCTGCACAACTGGTATTGGCGGGTAGAAGTTTAGCGTACCAAAGGGGCGCATTAATATAAGCCTCTAAAGTCCAATTGGGGTGGGCGAGACTATCAATGATTCCTAGTTCTTCGTTTCCGGTTTTTACCGCCGCAAATACCAACCAGGTTTGTTTTTTGTCAATGGCGTGCTGAATGGATTGGGCGAGAACATCATCTTCATCGGTGGGACTATCCAGGAGATAATCTAACCCAATCACTTTGGCATCTAATCCGGTAAGCTGATCAATTAGGCGAGCTAAATAGGTGCGGTCAATGGGATTAATTCGTCGCGCATCAATATTGGCGTGGATGAGAGAATCGCGATCAATATGAACTAATAGAACCGGTGGGGATTTATCGGTAGGAGTCTGTGCGGTGATGTTTCGATAAACCGACTGCATCCAAACCCGCCGTTCCAGTAGAAAATCTTGCACCCCAGGGCGTAAACTAAGAAACATGAGAACCAAAAGTGCGATCGCTTCGAGTTTAGTGGGCAACCAACCCTTGACCTGTTGCTTCCAGCCCCTGGGTTCTAGCCGAAAGGGTGAGGCGTCAGGATGGCGAAAGAGGGAGGGAACTAAATAGGCGCTAGGATAGGTGAGATGCTTTTCTAATTTGAGATACTGACAAGCTTCCCGCAGGGATTCTTGTACATCATGAAACTGGGCTAACCGTTGCAGAAACTGGACGAGGAATTCTTGGGCGACTTGATTATGAATCGGTTCTCGCATCACCGCCACCTGACTTAAGCCTAAATCAATCAGGGAATTGGCTAAACTAAGTCCATTACAGGAGTTAAACAGGGCAAATTGTAATCCTCGTTCCTTGGCGATTTTCACAGGGGTAGCGATTTCACTGAAATTCAGAGACACTCCCGGCGCGATCGCAAACTCTCCACCGGTTAAACTGGTTTCATTACTATGACCCGTGAAAAATAAGATATCCCAGCCTCGTTCATCGGTAATTTGCTTGACAATTTCCGTTTTTAATGCATTTCCATCCTGTGCGGGTTGCCAACCGACAAAAACAACCTCAGCGATTCCGGCGAGCGATCGCACCGCCTCTTGATCCGCCTGAAAATCTAATCCAGTATCATCTCCCCAAATCACCAAAACCCGCGCCCGTCGCCGCCGCCTGGGTGTCACTGTAGTGCCTTGAATCGTCAGGGGTGTACGCAGGATGCGAATTTGAGATGGTGCGGCAAACTCTGTACCAATTTCCCAGGCTTCCCAGGGTAATCGGGCGAGTTCTAGGGGATTACAGGTGAGAAAGATTTCGATAATCGGGATATCCTTCATCCCCTGATCTCGAACCGCCTGAACGATACGAGAACGAAGTTCAAACAACTCCCCTCGCCGCAACCATTGATGAAACTCGTAGAGTAATTTCGCCTCAGCTTGGACAAGTTTAGCGTGCCAATCGATGGGTGGTGTATTCAAGTTACCCATCTGAGACACCCGCCCTCGCATCGCCTGCTTATAGAAACTCAGATAAACCGTACTCCACTCCTGATACAGCGTGGTTAGGGTTTCTGGATAGGGTACAGTGACACCAATTTGTTGTCCTCGTTCCCAGGACAACTCAAACAGACAAGCCTGTTCCACGCGCTGCACTTTGAGATAGAACACAAAACGGTTGGGAGTCATAGTCGATGGGAATCGCCGATTTGCAATCAAGATGCCTATTGATTCTATCTCTGAGGTCTGAGGGGGATATGCAATTGAACTACCCAAAAAGAGATATCCCTTGCGTCTCAATACTGCTCGGTTAAGAAAAATTGTAGGTTGGGTAGAGCGCCAGCGTTACCCAACAAACCCAGTAAAACGTTGGGTTTCGTTACCAAGGGCCCAACCTACCTCTGACTTTTCACGCCATCTGGAAAAATCAACATCAAACCTAACCCCCCAGCCCTCTTCCCACTAAAGTCCTATAACATCTTCATACAACGCTTCGATAGGACAGTGAAAATCAACACTAGCGAAGTGAATTTCTTCTCCTTGGCTATAGGGATGGAGCACCCAAAGTCCTTCGGAATTACGACGAAAACACTCGACACTCATACGTTCTTGATTAATTAGCACATAGTCTACTAGAGTGTCTATGGTTCTGTAGTCGGCAAATTTATTCCCTCTATCAAAGGCGGCGGTTTTGGGAGATAGGACTTCAACAACTAAACAGGGATAGCGAATAAAGTCTTCATCGGAGGAAGAATTATCGCGTTCATCACAAGTTACAGTTACATCGGGATAGTAATAAATATTAGCCGCTTCAATCTGGACTTTCATATCTGCCATGTAAGGGATACAACCACTCCCCCTTAGATGGCTTCTTAGCATCGCAAATAGGTTGCCTGCAATAGTCACATGGGCTTTACTTGCACCTGCCATGGCATAGACTTCCCCACGAATATATTCGTGCTTAATGGGGGAGATTCTCTCTCCTTCTAAATAGTCTTCTGGAGAAATATAGGCGTACTTTGGGCTAACTGTCATTTGAGGCACACTCCCTGAAGTTGTGTTCTTATTGTCGGTGCGATCGTTGGGGTACAATCAATATATCGTACCCGGCTAACATCAAGTGGGTGTTAATGCCTCTATCTTCTGCCTTCAATCTGCCATACCCACGGAATAATTGCCCCTGCAATCACTCCTATGCCTACACTAAACGCCAAGACAATTCCCACAGGGAGTTTAATGGACTCAATGTTGAGGAATCTTAGGGATACAAGTGTGGCATTTTGTACCGATAGGATAGCAATTGCCGCAATCCACGCGGCGACAATTACAGAGGTGAGCAGATTAGTTAAGGCTTTCATCTAAGTCTTCAGGGCAGTGGATGCAGTATAGTGTATTTGAGCGCAGTTTGACGATATCCCGTAGGGTTGCGATCGCACCTGAGCGAAGTGGCACTGTTTGAGCTCGCCTCCACCCTTGATATATCGTAGGGTGGGCATTGCCCACCAGCATACCAGTCAGTACCATTCCACCTGAGCGAAGTGGTTAATCCAGACCAGGATAACATTCGGTTTGACTGCCTCCGTGGTGTTCTCAACGAAAGGTTAAGCGCATCGGTGGTGAACCCCTTCGGGATGATTGAATTTTTTGGGCTTAAATCCGAGAAGGGGTAGGTGTTTTTTAAGGCTGTAGTAAATTTTCGGCTGTATCCCTTATGGGTTCTGGGTTTGAGGACACCATCCCGAAAATGAGAATCTCGGAAATCTTGAAACGCTTGCTAGTAGAGGGTTTTGGAGTTTTTCTTGAAGATGTCTCTTGTCTGTCGAAGTCTGAAATGGTATATTAGATGCAGTCTCTCGGAACTGAACCTTGAAAGCTAAATACATCAAGCATTTCAGAGGCCTGCAGTCAAAATCCTCTATAATCCCTATCAGGGATTGAAACAGAAGGGTGAGCCAGGACCAGCCGGTAAGCCAGGTCAAAATCCTCTATAATCCCTATCAGGGATTGAAACACAAAACTAGACTTACTGCCACTTATAGATAAGTCAAAATCCTCTATAATCCCTATCAGGGATTGAAACTAACAGAATAAGCTGTATTGAAGATTTACAGCTACGTCAAAATCCTCTATAATCCCTATCAGGGATTGAAACAATTGACCCAGCAAGCTTGCTGTCTTGTGACAGTGTCAAAATCCTCTATAATCCCTATCAGGGATTGAAACACATGATTGATGCTAGCAAAATCGGGCAGAACAAAAGTCAAAATCCTCTATAATCCCTATCAGGGATTGAAACTTAAGTATTCCTATTTCTCCAGGATTAGGTGCTGGTCAAAATCCTCTATAATCCCTATCAGGGATTGAAACAGATTTGATCTTACTTGTAATTTCAGGATCAAACGTCAAAATCCTCTATAATCCCTATCAGGGATTGAAACTTTCGCTCATCTTGGTAGCCAGCACGGGGATTGTAAGTCGGAATCCTCTATAATTCAGTCCGCGCAGGCGGACTTTGTTTGTGTAGCAGCGATTTCAATCGCCCCCTCTTGCTGTGTAGAGACGCGCCATGGCGCGTCTCTACAACCCTGATTCAGCAAGCCCTAGTTATACCGTCGCAGGTTCCATCTGCTGAATCATCTGCTTCATCGCCTCAGCAATTTGGCTTTGCTTTTCGGGAGAATCTGTTTCCATATACACCCGCATCAGGGGTTCTGTACCTGATGGACGCAGTAGCACCCAACTTCCTTCTGATAAATAGAGTTTAATCCCATCTTTGCGCCCAACTTCTTTAACCTTAATCCCAGCCACGTCTTGGGGGGGATTTTTGGCGCAAGTGTTTAAAACAGCAGCTTTGTGATCCTCGTTTAAATGCAAGTCCAGGCGCTGGTTGTAAACCGGACCATCAGCTTCCGCGATCGCTTCTTCGACTAACTGACTTAGGGGTTTGCCTTCGTAAGCAATCGCTTCAGCGACCAGCATATTGGCTAAAATACCATCTTTTTCGGGAATATGCCCAATAATGCTCAATCCCCCGGATTCTTCACCCCCAATCAGCACCTCGGTTTCCCGCATTTTCTGACCGATATATTTGAAGCCGACGGCTGTCTCGTAAGTTTCTAAACCATTTTTTAGGGCAAAGTTATCCAACAGGTGAGTTGTGGCAACAGTACGGACGATCGCACCTTTTTTACCTTTATTCTTAATCAAGTGACGTGCCAGTAATAACAGCACCGTATTGGGCGTTAGCACAGTCCCCTGTTCATCCACTATACCAAAGCGATCGCTATCTCCATCGGTAGCTAGACCTAAATCTGCCTTATCCCGCGTCACAGCTTCTCTTAACCCCACCAGATACTCCCCTTTGGGTTCAGGCATTCCGCCCCCAAATAAGACATCGCGGGTAGTGTTAAATGCCTCAGTCTGACAGCCGCAATGTTCTAAGACATCATCCAGATAACCGCGAGAGGTGGAATAGAGGGCATCATATTTTACATTAAGTTGCGCCCGCCGAATCCGTTCTACATCTAGCAGTGTGTAAATAAAGTCCAAGTAATCCGGTTTCGGGTCAAAGGTAGAAATCTTATCACCATGCTTACCCGTAGGTGGCGCATCATCTGCTCCAGCAATATTGGAAACAATCGTATCCGTGATTTCCGGGGTAGCAGGACCTGCGTAATCCGGGATATATTTAATCCCGCAATAGGCGGCGGGGTTATGGGAGGCAGTAAACATCAGCGCTCCGGCTGAGTTAAGTTGACGCGCTTGATAGGCAATCACAGGTGTGGGACAATCCCGGTTGACAATTTTCACCGTCCAACCCAAGTCTGCCAACACCTCAGCAGCCATGCGGGCAAACTCATCAGCGAGGAATCGGGTATCATAAGCGACTAAAACGGGGCGGTCTTTGCCGTAGGCTGTATCTAAATAACTTGCGATCGCGCGAGTTACCTTACAGACATTGGCAAAGGTAAAATCATCAGCGATGATTCCCCGCCAGCCATCTGTGCCGAATTTTATTTTATTAGCGCTATTTGCTGCACTCATTTGGGCTACTTTGTTCTTGATTTTACTCAATTTTGACATCTCCTCTCCTTAAAAGCGAGAGGATTGGAGAGCGGATGCTACGCGACAGCTTGAAAGACTGTCGCTTCACATTTCTCGCGGTATGATCGTTTCAGATTGGAAAACAGATCGTACCGCTTCGGCAGTGTCAAGCTGCCTCTACCCACCTTGGCTAGGTCTATTCCTAGCTGTGTGGCTACTTTTCTGATTATGTTTGATGCCCCGTTGCAATCAGCATTAATCAACTGACCGCCAGATGCCCTAAAAAGCCCACGTTTCACTCTTGTACCTGATAGTCTCCACCTTTCGGGTTTCTCGCCGTATTTCGGTAGGGAGTCACCATCTAAGAATGATGCTTGACTTGTATACGCCTCCTCTGTCAGGGTCATTACAATCCCGTATTCTGTGCAAAGCTGCCTTAGACGTTCAATTAGCCTGCCCGTGGGGATGGGCATGAAGTTTTGGTTCCCACGCTTACCCATCTTGGGACTGTTTTTGATCCCCTCGTTCCAACCAATAACCAGATTGCCAATTCCGTCAGCCAAGCACCGATTAATGATGAATCTAGCTGCCTTGTTAATAGCATCCCTCATTTGGTTGTTGCGTTTACGCTGCACCCGGTCTAGGTTGGCATCCCAATAGAATTCGGACTTACCCTGCTTGTACTTAGCTACTAAGCGGCAATACCCCTGATTCATTGACTTGAGCTTGCGCCCATCAATGATCAAGCTTTTACCTTGGGTTGATACTCCGGTTAACCAATTAGTGCCGCCGTGGTCAAATCCCCACGCTTGAGAGTAATCCAGGTTGGGGTTGACTGTAATGGGTTCTTTTGAGTCGTCTATTACCCAATCAATCCAGAACTCACCAAGACAAGGACGAATCGTTACTTCCTTAACCCAGTCTGAGTCAATAAACTCTGGCAATGGTAACTCAATCTGAGTGATTAGTTCAGGCTTGGATTCTTTGCTGATGGATGGGCGAAAACACCCGTCTTTGTAGGTTAGAGCTTGCTTAGGAAAAGTTACCGCCGCAAAACCACCTTTTTTCCTGTACTTAGGCAAGGATGGACGATTAGCTTCTCCCTGATAATAGGCGTCAACCAAGCTGTTATAACTCTTAATTGATTCACCTACAGACTTCAGTGTTTGCTGTGCGGATTGAGCGGCTAGTGCCTTATAATGCATGCTCAGTTTAAGCTCTTTGTCTAACTCTGGGTAAGTCGTGCGACACCTGTACAACTTCCAGCCACACCGAAATTCATCGCCCCGCCAATAAAAAGTAAAAGCGTCATCGCGCCTTTCCTTCCACTGATAATAATTTTGCCTGGTGTAATAAATTGCACAATTAATTAGACTATTGGCATTCTGACACTGGTTTATCCAGTAAGCTTTCTCTTCATCTGTAAACTTTGCTATAATTGGAATACTTCGATACAGTTTTATCACCTCCTTTATCTTTTTATATTCTACAATAAAAAGCTAAGTTGATACCACAAAACGCCAGGTTTTAACCTGGTTTAAAGCTTTCATCCCCCGCGTTTTAACCGGGGGATGAAAGCTTTAGTTTTGGATAGGGGGATGAGTATTGTCATTCGTCTTATGTCTTATGTCGGAGTATCCCAATGTGCGCCTGAATACCATTTGCCTTGTCCCCACCAAAAGGGAGTTAACCCAAATGGCACGCTCGCCTTCTGCCGTTTTAGATCACCAAAACCCTTGATATACCGTAGGGTGGGCATTGCCCACCAGCATGCCAGTCAGTACCATTCGAGTTAACCCAGATTTACTCCAGCGTGAGAACCTCTTCTGCGATAGTCGGATGGATACAAATCGTCCCATTTAGCTCTTGCTTGGTGACGCCCTGACGAATCGCCACGGCGAGAGTTTGAATAATATCCGCCGCATGTTCACCCACCATCTGAGCGCCCACGATGCGCTGGTTTTCTCCCTCAACGATTAATTTGATCATCGTTTTTTCCTCCTGTTCACTCAGGCTGTAAAGCATGGGTTTAAATTCAGTGTGGTAGCAGCGCACAGATTCACCAAATTTCTCCCGCGCCTTGCTTTGAGTCATTCCCACAGTCGCCGCTTCTGGGCGGGTAAAAACCGCAGAGGGAACATAGTCATAATTGACAGACTGAGGTTGGTTCCCAATCGCCGTATCCACAACGGCTTGACCTTCAGCAATGGCGACGGGGGTTAAGGGGATACGATTGGTGCAATCGCCAATGGCAAAAATAGTATCCTGACTCGTGCGGCTGTACTCATCAACCTCAATGACACCTTTTTCAGTGACGTTAACCTCAGTGTTTTCCAAACCCAAGTCTTTGGTATTGGGGGCGCGACTGGTGGCAATTAAGACGGTATCAGCATTTAGGGTTTCCTGATAGTCCCCGGATAAGCTGAGTTGGATTCCATCGGTTCCTTGGGTAATTTCTTTAGCAGTCGTTTTGCACAGAATCCGAATTCCCCGTTGACTTAAGCTCTTTTGCACAGCCATGCGGATATCTTGATCAAACCCTGATAAGATTGACTCCTCCACATCCATCAGCGTGACATCACATCCCAAAGCATCCATCATACTGGCAAATTCCACACCAATATAGCCGCCGCCAATAATTGCCAGTCGTTTGGGCAACTCTTGCAGGTGAAACATTTCGCGGGAGGTAATCCCATGCTCTTTACCAGGGATGTTTGGCACGATGGGATGTCCGCCCACTGCAATAATAATTTTATTGGCGGTAATTTGGCGATCGTTTACGGTTATCCTATGAGCATCCACAAATGTGGCTTGACCGCGAATTAGGTCTATTCCTGCCTTCTCCAGGGTTTGCAGATAAGATTGATTCAGTTTATCGATATGGTGGTGGACTTTGCTGAGAAATTGTGACCAATTGATCTGCCGTTGACATTCACTCCAACCATAGCTAATTGCCAGTTTATCTTGTAAAGCAAAATCAGCCGCATAGACCATTAATTTTTTAGGAATGCAGCCGCGATTGACACAAGTACCACCGAGGGATTCTTTTTCAACCACAGCAACGCTGATACCGTAACCAGTGGCTCGTTTCGCCGCCGCCAGACCGCCAGAACCTGCACCAATGACTAAGAGTTCGTAATTATAAGACATACTGTTGTTTAAGTATCTGTACCTGAGTTGAAGGTTGCATAGTTGCGGAAAGTATTGCACCATTCAACAGGCAGATTTTTGATCAATTACAGTCGATTGTTGGGGCGGGCGCGAGCCGCAAAATTAAGATAGCCACCAATAAATGAACAACAAAACCCGCCCTAGTCCAGTCTCGTTCCTAGGCTCTGCCTCCCTTGATAAGGGCTAAAGCCCTTACTACGAACTAACTTCATCAACCTTTAGGTAGAGGATAGGCTAGGTCATAACACCTAAGGTAAAGCTGTAATAAAATTTTATTGGCTTACACATCATCGATTGCCACAATGAGCCCGACTGAATCTCCCGACAAAACTCAAGAGCATTCCCCACCTACCAAGCAAGATGCAATCACCTCTCATATTTCACCGTGGTTAGTGCGCCTAGTTTATCCCCTAGGACGTCACCTGGTTTTGCCCATTTACTTTGGCAAGATTGAGGTCAAAGGACGGGAGAATTTACCCAAAGACAGTCCAGTTATCTTTGCACCCACCCATCGTTCTCGCTGGGATGCGCTGACGTTAGCCTACGCCGCAGGTCGAGATATTATCGGACAGGAGTTGCAGTTTATGGTGTCGGTTGATGAAATGAACGGGGTGCAAGGCTGGTTTATTCGTCGTTTAGGCGGTTTTCCAGTTGATCCCAAGCGTCCGGGAGTTTCCAGTTTGCGTCACGGGATTGAGTTATTAGAACAGGGAAAAGTTTTGGTGATTTTCCCGGAAGGCGATATTTTTCGCACAGAAGAAATTCAACCCCTAGAACCGGGATTTGCTCGAATAGCGCTCCATGCAGAAAAGGAGCAACCGGGTTTAGGGGTTAAAGTTGTACCGATTCGGATTCATTACAGTCAACCTGTACCCCACTGGGGGTGCGATGTTGATATTCATATTGGTTCGCCATTAGCGGTGGCGGATTACTGTCATAAACCGGTTAAAGGATGTGCTGAAGAAATTGGGGATGATTTGCGACAGGCGCTTGAGGATATTGGGGATTGGTGATTAGGTAACGGCTTCCAGCGCCACCTCTAGCGCCCGTTCTTTTTGGGGATCAGCGCCTTGGGCGTATTCTGGAGAGAAGGGAACCAAGATATCCGGTGTTACGCCTTTCCCTTCGAGTCGTTCGTCTCCATTCACGTAGACATCAGCGACGGCGACGTAAAGCAAGCTACCATCTGACATGAGAAATGCACGCCCCGCCACTACAGCGCCAGGGGTTGGCGTACCGACAACGGGTCCGATATCGAATTTCTGGAAACCATAAGCCAGAATTTCTTTAGCGCTGCGGCTTCCTTCGTTGACAATCATGACGACGGGTTTATTCCAGCCGGCGTAGTGAGTATATGGCGTGCCATCGCGGGAAATAGCGGTTAAGCTGAGATTTGGAGCGGTGTAGATGTTCAGGGCGGTGAGTGGTGAACCTCCCCATCCGTCTCTTAAGTCTACGACTAGAGTGTCTGCTTGTTTGAGACGACCATAGATGAGTTGTTCCTCAAGCTGTTGTTGATATTCATCACTGGCATACGACCAGATATGAATATAACCGATTTTTTTACCTTGTTGTTCAATTATCTCTGTGCTGGCGTCCATGGCGTCGAGATACATGGTGGTTGTATCCAGCAGTTTAGGGGTGACGGTGATTTTTTGCTGGCTGTTGGAATTTTGCGATCGCTGAATTAGGATTGGTACAGGAGTACCAGCTTGATCGGCAAAGGATTCAATGGGTTGGAATGGGCGATTATCTACACTCAGGATGCGATCGCCTACCTTTAATCCGGCTTTAGCGGCTGGACTTCCTTCTAGAATGGCGCTGATAAAGGTTTGGTTGTCGATAGTTTTGGTGACGATACCAATGCCAGTATATTCTATTTTGCTATTGGGAAAGAAGGGTTTGAGTTGTTGGCGTAAGTCGCGGTTTCTGGGTGCAAAGATTCCTAAGACTTGGTAGTAGGCGGGTTGGTTGGGGATGTAGAGGTGGGTGTGAGAGGTGTTGAGTTCAGAAAGCATTTGATTGATTAGGGTGGCGGCGGCTTCCCTGGATTGGGTTTGGCGGATTTGGGGTTCATATTCGTCTTTGATGGTTTGCCAGTTGACGCCGTTATAGTTGGGGTCATAAAAGTTATCGTTGACGGTTTGCCAGACTTGGTTAAAGAGTTCAGTTTGGGGGTTGGTTGCTGTGGAATGGAGAGGAGAATTGAGCCAGCTAAATAGGATTAGGCAAAGGCTGATTAGGGTGGTGATAATTAGGCGGTGATTTCGAGAAAGGCGAAATATTTTCATAGTTGAGAGTGGGAGATATAAGCCATGAAGTCAACACAAATCAAGCTCGGTTCGTGCTATTTAGATTAATTATACAATTTTCGATAAAACCCGCCCATCAATTTTTAAAACATAAGTTATGGCGGAAAAATTGGGGTAAGAAGTTCTCGCGATTGAATAGTTAGCAATAGATTGTCGGGGTTTGATGGGCGCAAGCCTTGCGCCCCTACAAAGTTAATGCGATTAAACCCTTAGGATAAAATATTATGGTAAAGCTTGGTTAGTGCTGTTTAGATTGATTATATAATTTGCTTGCGATCGCGCCTTGTTTCTAGGGTTGAGAGGTGGGAGGGTTGGCTTTTTTAACGCAGAGGTTCGCAGAGGTTCGCGCAGAGGAACGCAGAGGAGTTAGCGGTGAGGAAAGTTTCTGATATCAATGTAGGGGCGGGTTTTATGGTTATCGTCTTTTTTTACCCAGATGTTAGTAAACCCGCCCTTTGCCAAGGTTTTATTGAGCAAATGTATTAGTTGAGCGGAGGGGTTACAGTATCAGATTTGGGAATCGTTCAGGGCTAAGATTTATCGCTGTCTTCATTTGCGCTTTAAGTGAAGCTTCTTATATCCTTACCCTCAAGAATTGTTCCTTTAAGATTAGCCCCTTCAAGATTAGCCCCTTCAAGATTAGCCCCTTCAAGATTAGCCTCTTCAAGATTAGCCCCTTCAAGATTAGCCTCTTCAAGATTAGCCTCTTCAAGATATACCCCGCGAAGATCTGCCTCTGTAAGATTTACTTTTTGGAGATTGGCTTTGTAAAGATTTGCAAATATAAGATGTACCTTTTGAAAATTTGCCTCTGTTAAATTTGCCTCTGTTAAATTCGCTTCTGTAAGATTCGCCCCCTGAAGATTTGCCTCTGTTAAATTTGCTTCCGTAAGATTCGCCCCCTGAAGATTTGCCTCTGTTAAATTTGCTTCCGTAAGATTCGCCTCCTGAAGATTCGCTTTATGAAAGTTAGTTTTGTAAAGATTAGCTCCTATAAGATTCGCTCCTATAAGGTTCGCAAAATGAAGGAATACTTCCTCAAGGTTAGCAAAAGCAAGATTTGCACCAAAAAAATCTCTGATATATAGAATGCAGCCTTTCAAATCAAGAAAACTAAGACAATCCAGAGCAAGTACATTTTCTAATCCTACTCTCTGCCCTTGCAACCTTGAAATCCAATTACCAAAAGCCTGAGGATAAGGCCACTTAATCTTTGAAGTTTTCTCTGTTACTCTTGCACAAGCGTTTAAAACTGCTAACAAGGCTTCTTCTGCATTCTGTGCCTGCAACCTTTCTATATAAAAATTATTTATTCTAGGGTTCAAACATTCCATTGGCATTCCATTATCCAGCATAAATTCAATCATACTGCACAGTGTATTCTGCCAATTGCGAACATCTGATAAATCCTGTAAACGTATTTCATCATATATAAATCGGAATAAATATTCATCCATTCTTGAAATACCACATAGACTCGCCCATTTTACAAGAGCGTCCCGTTCATTACATCCCTTACGAAAGTTTTTCTTGCGCTCCTCTAATTCTTCATGAATAAATCTGACTTCTTCTACAAAGCGTTTTGCCGTTAGATATTCACCAAAGCTCTTATGAGTAAATTCAAATGTTTTATCCCCTGCTAGTATACTGCCACTTTCCCGAAAGTAAAATGCCGTTAGTAGACGAGTAATGCTGGCTTCTGAATCTTCTTTAAAGATTTCTTGAAAGCGGTTCAATACATCTTTTAAGCCACTGTTGTAACATTGCGTTTCAATTTTTTGTACAGTTGTTGTTCTATTAATACTATGCCAACAAGCTAAGGCAATTTCCTCTAAAATGCCGATAAACTCTTCTTTTGTTATCTCTTCGATCGCACGATGTTTTCTATTCCTGCCTTCATATCCTCGCTCGTAAACAGCATCTAGTAAATTAGCATATATTTCATTCAAATTGGTATCTTCTGAGAATCGCAGCTTATCCCGTTCAAAGCTTAATGTAACTAAATAATTTAATAAAGGTTGCGCTGTAATCTCAACCAAATTATCCTGATCTAATTCAGGTGGTAAGCCCTTATAATGCTTGCCTTTTGCCTGACCATAAGATTTCCACCAAAGCTGGCGTTGATCCTCCTCAAGCAAATTTTGATCATCAATATATTTTTGGCGATCTCTTTCTTTTTTCGGCACAAAATAGGGCAGAATATACAGCAGTTGACGCTGTTGGCGAAACTTGCTGCGGTTCGCCTGTACCACAACTTCTCGTCCTGTAATCATAACCTGTAAGCGAAGATGCTGATTATTAAAGCGGGCAACTTCTAGCCGGACTTCTTCGACAAACTCTTTAGCCGTTTGTTCGGCAATTTTGCCCTGCATCGATAGCTCATCTAAGCCATCAAAAATAATCAGTAATCGCGATTCCCCATTTTCTCTGTCCAAGGGATTGTGAGACAAGAATCCTTCAACCTGGACAAACTCCCCTACCGCTTTTACCAAATCATCCGATAGTCTAAATAAGTGGAGGGGAATAAACAGAACTGGAATTTCTCCCTTTTCCGCCTGTTGTGCGGCAAAGATTTTAGCAAAGGATGACTTACCACTTCCGGGTCCTCCACTGATTAAGCGAATCGCATCATCTGCTTCAGCATTCTGTAACCAGGTTTCCAGTTCACTATTGAGATCTACGATAACTCGCTCATAGTCTTTACTTTCTATAATCCCTCGTTCTAATTTCTTCTCCGATTGTCCCGCAACCTCTCGCTCATAGTAAGCGCGTAATGGCACATAAACCTGTTTGAGGCTGAACGCTTCCCAAAATATCGGTTCATCCACCCGCTTTTGCAGCAATGCACGATACCGTAACCATCCTTGTTCTCGTTTTGTCGCTTGAGTAAAGGGTGTATCCAGTTCTTCTTTTAAGGCAATATAATCTTGGGAACGCTCAACCCATTGGTCATTTAGGGCGAAGACAAAGTAAGCGGGGAGGCGACTACTGATCATTTCCGCTTCAACCTTTTTCTCCACATACGCCTCTAACCACTGAGCAAACCCCGTCTTCGCTTCTTGCACAATTGGCATGTTTTGGGGACGCTGGAAAAAGTCGGGGTCAAGAATTAACTCGTTACTGGTTAACGATGCATTGAGGTGGTTGTACAATTCTGTCAGATTATCGGGTTTTTGGATGAGAAGTCCCCTATTTTCGTGTAACAAGTCTTGCATCGCTTGCATCAGGGAACGCACAATCAGCAATCCGGCGATTTCTCCTGGTTTTGCTTCTAATCCCAAGTTTTCTAGAACCTCAACGCCACTCTCGGCGAAGTCATCCCATTTAAGAAACGCGCCGTTAATGGCGGCTTTACCCAGTGACGCGAATAAACCCTTGGGATTGGCTTTTATCTCTTTTTTCCAGACTGAAACAGGCTGTTCGACTTTAATTCCTGGTTCCCTTGCCATAAAATTAATGGATGAAAGACTGTGCTGTTTCTAGCCTAATACCAAGTTGCGTTCTATCATGTCATTCTGAGCGAAGCGTGACGCTTGCGCGATAGCGAAAGCGTTGCGGTAGCGAAAGCGTTGCGGTAGCGAGGAACGAGCGTCGGAACGAGCGTCGGAACGAGCGTCAGAATCTGGGCAGATGCTTCGCGTCACTCCGTTTCACTGCG
>NZ_JAVJZI010000251.1:0-42340 GCF_040223135.1 Coleofasciculus sp. G3-WIS-01 | reverse complement strand
TCTATACCTAAATCTATCGCTGCTATCTTTTCATTTGGGGTTAAAAACTCTTCTTTTTCTTCATAAATTACCTCGATTACATAACAATCACATTTCGGAATGATTCTTACTTCTGCTATACGGTTAGCCACTTTACTGGTCAACTCAATATTAGTTCCTGATAGCTTGACTAATCCTTTTCTTCTGGCTACTTGACTTATCGCTTGAATTGTATAAATTAGAAGATTTCGTCCTTTTTTAGTATCTTTATAGCCAGGGATTTTCGGTCTACCTATAAATTTATCTGGATGCTTTTTAAATTCAGAGTTCGCGGCGAAAAAAGATCTCCAGTTCCGATCTAATCCTCTTAAAACTTGCTGCGATACTTTCGCGGGTAAGGCTTTGTATGGCTCTGTGTTTTTCATCAGAGAAGCCATCTGATTATAAGTCAAATACCCATGACCATAAATCCAGTTTTGACGGATGAGATAATTGGCTGAGTTGTAAAGATTTTTAGACGGCCAAGACAAGCTATCTATCTCCCTCCAAAAACGATGCCCTTTTTTAATAATATGTCTTTCCGCTAGTCGCATTCTTGTCCGTTATATTTTAACTCGGGCCAAATCTTTTCGGTTTTTCGTTTCGACCTTCTTAATCCGTAAATCCGCGAGCAAAAAGAGGTAATAATCGCTATTAAGTCCTCCATTAATTCATCTTGTTTCTCCTCACTCTGATTAACAATTTCAATCTCTTTATCTAATTCTTTTAGGAGAATTTCTAGATAATTCGTTCCAAATCTAGCCAAACGGTCTTTATGTTCTACAATCAAAATATTGTAGTTTGGATCGACTAAATTTTTAGCCAATTGTTTCCGATTATCATTTAATCCACTCCCAATCTCTTTGACAATTTTATAGATTTTGTAGCCTCTCGCAATTGCATAATCTTTTAATCGCTCCGCTTGTCGATCTAGATTATCTTTGTTTTGGGCGCTGGAAACTCTTGCATAAATACAAGCTATCAAGTCAGGTTTCAAGTTGTCCTCAATCGCCTCCGAAGTTATGATAATCGTACCAGACGGCAATTGATGACCTTTCAAATTTCCTTGTTTCCACCACCTCCAGGCAGTTCGATAACTGATTCCTGCTTTTTTGGCATAGTCTGAAAGTTTCATGTCTATATATTACACAGCATGACTACATCTGACTATATTCTTATTGAAACTTTACAATACTCCCTATTCCCCACCTTCCCCATCTTCCCTAGTGCAAGAAGGCAGAAATAACTGAACACAGGACTTACGCAGCTACACCACAGATGGTGGTAAAGGTGCGTTACGCTTGGCTAACACACCCTACTCATAGAGTCTTTGCGTAAGTCCTGTGAACAGTTAACAGCTCCCCCAGCTCCCCCCGCTCCCCCCGCTCCCCCAGCTTCCCCTGCTCCCCCAGGGCGGGTTTAGTCACATCTTGGTGAAACCGAAAAGATAGTTAAAACCCGTCCCTACAGGTTAAATCAACCCACAGCAAACCCTGTATATTGCCTCACAAAAGGTTCATGAAACGCCAAAACAATATCCTCTTTGGGTACGCCCAACTTGACCAATTCATTGGCTATACCAATTTCTGTTCCATCATGCTGTATCCAAATCTTCCCATTTTTAATATCCAGATGCAATACGCACCCATACATCGGTTGACGATTTTTCCAACCTGTATAAACAACCTGATAATGATCCCGTTCTGTGTCAAAAATCAGTTCTGTTTCCACTTCATCATCCGATGGACTTCCTTTCGCATAGTCACGTAATAACTGTTGGATATAGGTACGATATTGCTCTACCGTTTCCATTCTAAAATCACCTCATCTTTAGGCTCATACACCAGCAAACTAAGTTGAAAGCGATCAATAACAGTTTCCACAAATGGCAGATTAAAAAATGTTTTATAAGCCCCTAGGGGAACAGCTAAGTATAAAACTCTGTCCGGCTGTTGTTCTTCCAAAGCAACACGATAGTTAAGAAATTGACCAACAGCCGTATGAAATTCAGAAATATTCGACGGCGTAATAAAGCTTTTAATTTCAACGGCTATCTTTTCTTCTCCTTTCTCAGCCGCTATGATTCTTTCTGCACCCAAGTCGATTTGCATATCAACCCTACCTGCTCGAATTCTCAGGGGGTCATCGGTAATCACCCAACCTTCTTTTTCCAATCCGTTTCTAACTGAATCATGAAAAATATCTTTAGCCACTATCCAAACTAATAGGTAAAATTAGTGTTTTTAGTTTTTATTTTAGCACGAATACCATCCCGACTTGCCGTGAAAAGTCAGAACGATGCCAAGAAGCGGATCAAGACAATACTATTGGGTTTAAAAACGTTTTTTGGTGCGATAAAAAGGTTTTTTCACAACAACACCGGGATAAGTCTTACCGCGAATTTCCACCTCTAACGGTTGACCTATCTTGGCTAGGGATGTGGGACAATAAGCAAGCGCGATCGCTCTCCCTAATGTTGGTGAATAAGTACCACTCGTCACCTCTCCCACAACTTGTCCATCGGATAGCACCGAGTAACCGTGACGAGCGATATGTCGCCCCTGCATTTCAATCCCCACTAACCGACGTTCCACGCCCTTGGCTTTTTGGGCTTCTAATACAGAACGTCCGATAAAATCCCCTTTACTATCCAAATGCACCAGCCAATTTAAACCTGCTTCTAGGGGAGTCGTCGTATCATCAATATCTTGCCCATAAAGTGCCAACCCTGCTTCCAATCGCAACGTATCCCTCGCCCCCAAGCCACAGGAAGTCACTCCCGCTTGGAACAGACAACGCCACAGTTCAACTCCAACCTCTGGTTTGACCATCACCTCAAACCCATCTTCGCCAGTGTACCCTGTCCTGGCGATAAATCCGGGTTGATCTAGAATCGTTACCTTAAGATGTCCGAAGGATTTCAGGGCGGTTAAGTCTTCCTGGACAAAGGATTGTAGATAAGTCTCAGCTTGGGGTCCTTGCAAAGCAATTAAGACGTTTTCCCTAGAAAGATCTAGTAATTTTACCCCGGTGTTTTCCAGTTGCGCTAACAACCAATCTTTATCCTTCTGACAGGTTGCCGCATTAACAATCATCATCGCCTGGGGTGCGCCTGTTTCATCCTCCCCTTGGTGGTAAACAATCACATCATCAATGATGCCCCCTTGAGGATTTAATAACACCGTATATTGAGCTTGACCGGGTTGTAATCGACTCAAATCTGAGGGGACTAATCGCTGTAACTCTTGCCAGAGCGGCTTTCCGGTAAAGGCAAATTTTCCCATGTGGGAGATATCGAACATACCCGCATTGGTGCGTACTGCTTCGTGTTCTTGTCCGATACTGCTGTATTGGACGGGCATTTCCCAACCCGAAAAGCCAGTGAAGCGGGCATTTTGTTCAACCGCGAGGTCAAATAGGGGAGTTCTTGCAACAGTTGGTTTTGACTGAGCCACAGATAGTCTTGAGTTACAGGGTCTTTCATATTCTACCCAGTTGGCAGGCGTCAACACCTGATCTGGAAAATTGCGATCGCGCCACGGCACTGATAGAGTGTAATTTAGACGTTCCGTACCCAAACCTTCAAGCCTGTGCTAGCTTAATCATTGAGAATGTGTTCGGTTTCAGTGTTTGTGCTTAGTACAGATGGGCTTTTTTCCTTTCGACTTGACAGACTTGTCTCCGATACCCACATCTTTATACAACTTTGAGTTTGGAGACAATCATGTCAATTTACGTAGGCAATCTATCCTACGACGTTACTGCAGAAGACCTGAATGCTGTCTTTGCAGATTATGGTGCTGTCAAGCGGGTGCAATTACCCACTGATCGGGAAACCGGACGTCCCCGGGGTTTTGGTTTTGTAGAGATGGAGACAGACGACGAAGAAACAGCCGCTATTGAGGCACTCGATGGGGCTGAATGGATGGGGCGCAATCTGAAAGTGAATAAAGCCAGACCTCGCGAAAACAAGGGGGGTTCAGGCGGTAACCGCAAAAACGGTAACTTTTCGCGTCGTTACTAATTCTCATTCACCGGAAATAAAGGGTCTGAAGCCCCGTCCTTCTAGGACGGCTTTTATCCGGATAAACACCCCAGGATATTATGATACAATGCAGTTGGCTTGCGGCGGCAAAGTCGAAGTCAACTTATCAGGTACGCCGGGACTCGGCGGAACCCAAACCGCAAAGGTTTGAAACGCCCAGCCCTGAATCGACAGGGTGTTAGGAGATAACACGATGCCCTAGATGGCGAATATCGTGTGCCTGGGAACCCGTTTACCGGGATATATGGAACGAAATTTCCATAGAATCTCCCTTCTTCTAGGAGGTAGAGCGTCAAATCTTGAAATTATTTAGTCTTGAATTGAGTTCACTAGTCCTAAAAAAGACTGACATGAAACGTTCTGCTCTTGTTCCCTCGGTTATAGCGGCTACTGGCGCAGCCGTCGCCATGTCTAGAAGTAATCAGGACTTACACAATTTGAGGATTCAAATCCTATAGTGGTAGGGTGGGCATTGCCCACCTATATATAGAGACTGTGCGTAAGTCGTGAGTAATAAATCATAAGCCTATTGTAGGGGCGGGTTTAGGGATTCAAGCTAGCTTGCCACTAGTAACTGAGCAACAAAACTCGCCATTATTCATCAGTCATACGTTATCAGAACAAACATTCCAACCTGTCTTCTCTGTCTTTTGCTTTGTTGAGCAAGTACGGTAGGTTTGGTTGATGTACGAGACTCAACAAGAATCTATTGAGTTTCATTTTGTTCAAGCCACCTGACAAAAAATTAAACAAGTATAGCAACCGCCATAGCGGTTAGGACACATCTTATGGTTCCAGACGTTGCATGCAACGTCTCTACTTAGCCAATATCATAAAAAGCTTGACCCCCAATATTTTTCCGGCGTCAAAAAAACATACTGGGGGTCTTATTTGTCGTGATTTTTCCTCAAGATGGCAGAACTTTAGAGAATTGACTCAAACTCTCAAATCCTTGCCAAATATAGCTTATAGACTTATGTGAATTAATCTTCATAGAAAGTTTACACAATTCCACTGATTCTTTATCGCTACTTTACCCAACACCCAAGTGAAGTCTCTTATAGTGTGAATATAGAAAAGCAAACAAGCCGAAGCAAATAAGTCCAAACGCTTCAGCAAATGAGTTAATTAGTCCTAAAGAGTACCAACATGAAACTTTCTTCTCTCGTTCCCTCTGTTTTAGCCGCTGCTGGAATCGCTGTTGCATCCTCAGCTTTCTCTCCTGCTCAAGCCGCCTTAACATCTTTATCAAATTCGTGTAGCACTTCAGACCTAACTGGCTCTGTAGCTTGTGAAGGTACTTTTGCTGGTAATGATGCTAATCAAGACCTAGGTGGTCTATTTGGTGTCGATGCATGGTCACAACTATTTAAAGTAGATAATGATAGTGGCACTAATGGTGGCTTGAATGTTACTGGTGGCGGTACATCAGGAGGTTGGAGTCTGACAGGCATCGATTTCAACACATCTAATATAATGGTTGTCCTCAAAGGTGGTCCATCCTTCAGTAGCTATTTACTTGATGGTGCGACTAGCGGCTCATGGAATACTGATGGGGTTGTCAAAGGTAACGGTCGTCCCGGTCCTGGTTTATCTCACTTCACCGTGTATCAAGCACCCAAACCTGTTCAAGATCCTCAAGATGTTCCCGAACCCCTCACCATCTTAGGTTCCGCTACTGCTTTAGGAATCGGCGGTTTGCTCAAGCGCCAACAGTCCAAAAAGAACAACAAGGCTTAATTGAGCCTCAAATAATTCCTTCCGAGTTTACTTAGAAGCCCAGTAAACTCCTTCTGTAGAGTCAGAAGGAGTTATTTTTTTGTGATTTGTCATTTGTCCTTTGTCATGAGTCCTGTAGGGTGGGTTAGGCGGGAGTTTAATGAAGATAATAACTGTTCAATAAAGTATCCGCCGTAACCCACCAATGCCTTGAGCAATGATGCGTTACGAATGGTGCGTTAGCAAAGCGTAACGTACTGGACTGACACAGCTAAAATTGTGGAATAGATTTGACGTTTAAACCGGGCGCAAGCCTTGCGCCCCTACAATGCTAATCCACCAATTAAGGTGTGCCACGCCACTACTGGACTGACACAGCTAAAATGGTGCAATAGATTGGCTTCGTAGTGAGGGATGCGAACCCTCTCGAGCTAGGCGGAGCGAGAACTAAAGTTCTCACTACAAACACAGTCCTATTTTAGCTGGGTCACACCACTATAAAGAATCTACTCTCTAAGAATACATTGATACACCAATTAAGATAACTGGTTGACGAATTGCTCCAAGGACTCCACATCTAGAACCACTTCCACTAAACGTTCCAATTGATGAATATCCTGTGTTCTTAACATTGTCTCTACCTCAACCGGAACCTGACCAAACCGAACAGTAAGTAAACGCAACAACTGCTGCAACGCGCCTTCTCGAAAAGCCGCTTCTTCAGGTAACAGCACTAAATTACCCTGTTGGTCATAAAATCGTAGCCATATTCCTGGTTTATCCTCAATAGTTCCCTGCCAAGTTCCCAACCATAAACCGAGGCGCTGACACCACAGCCACCCATGAGGGTTAGGATTCAAAGCCTGGTAGCCTCGCTCTAAATCTAAGCGCCAACCCTGCAAAGAATCGGGATCAAATGGATTAAACACATAATAATCAGGAGTGCGAAAAGTTTGCTCATAGATATCTTTTTTCACACCTGTGTCCATCGCAGCGGTAGACGGTGAAATAAGTTCGATAATTACATCAGGATAGCGACCATTTTCTTCCCAAACAACCCAGCCTTGCCGTTCTCGCTCACCATCCACATTCAAAACCACAAAGAAATCTGGTCCTCTAAAATCTCGATTGCGAATCTGCTGGCTACTGTAGTATATAAACATATTGCCACCGACAAAATAGTCACGGCGATTAGCCATTGCTACTAGCATTGACCGGATTAAGGCATTCATCGCGATGCGGTGACGGTTGGTTTCCAAAGGTTCTCCATCATCAAAAATCAAGTTTGTTGGTGGTACAGGGGTTCCCCCGTCCACAGCCGATATAGGAGTTGATTGTATGTCTCCAGTTGTAGAGGTTGACATAGGAGAATTTCCTTGAGCTGGCTGTAATAATAGTGTTAGGTTAGCCTAGAACGCTGGGATACTGTCTCAAATTCTGCTACTGCAAATCGATTAGATAGATAAGGTAGGGTGGGCATTGCCCACCCTACTGCCAGATCTCAGTTCAGGTTAGCCGAGAAAAACCCCCTACCCTGGATTTTGACTCGTCATCGGATCGGATAAGATATCAAAGCACAAATAAATGGCAACCGCTTGGGGAAACTCCGGTGTAAATCCGGGGCTGTGCGGCAACTGTCAAGGATGAAATGGCACACTCTTTCAGGGTTTGTCGTCGGTGCTTGAGTGTTTATGGCGCTCACATCGCAACGACGAACCCAGGTGACGTTCCACCTAAGCCAGAATACCTAGCTGTTGCTTATCCACTCTATATTCCCGCCTTGCACGGGAAGGGAGCTTAATTTTAATGCCGACTGTAGAACTTACTCATTTCACTCCAGATTCACTCTCCTTACCCCCACTCCCCCTTAACCGCCCCCTGTTAATGATTGGTCACGGTAGCCGAGATATGGACGGGCGTCAGGGGTTTTTGGACTTTGCCCACGCCTATCAAGGGTTAGACTCCTCTCGCCCAGTTGTACCTTGTTTTCTGGAATTAACCACTCCCAGTATTCAGGAAGGCGTAGACCAATGTGTGGCACAAGGATATACAGAATTCTCTGTCCTGCCGATTTTGCTGTTTGCCGCACGACATAATAAATTTGATGTCACCAACGAGTTAGACCGCGCTAAAGCCAGACATCCCCAAATCCAATTCCATTATGGGCGTCATTTTGGCATTACCCCAGCAATCCTAGAATTATGGCACCGGCGACTGGCTAAATTGGATCAACCATCAGGGGATAGTTCAACGGTTTCCTCAATTAACAGAAGCGACACTGTTTTACTCATCGTCGGTCGCGGTTCTAGTGATCCCGATGCCAATAGTGATGTTTACAAATTAGCGCGTCTGCTCTGGGAAGGCAGTGGCTACAAAACGGTTGAAATCTGCTTTATTGGGATTACTCATCCCCGTTTAGAGGAAGGCTTCCATCGCGCTCGACTTTTCCAGCCTAAGCGGATTATCGTTCTGCCTTACTTCCTATTTACTGGGGTACTGGTGAAAAAGATATTTGATATCACGGCGCAGCAGCAAGAGCAATATCCGGACATTTCTATGACCTGTTTACCGGAAATGGGTATTCAACCTGAACTGCTTTCAGTATTGCGGGAACGAGAAATCGAAACGCAACTGGGACAGGTGAAAATGAATTGTGAACTGTGTAAGTTCCGGTTAGCGGCAGTGGGGGATAATACAGGTCACACTCATGATCATGATCACACTCATGATCATCATCACCACCACCACAACCACAATCACTCGGAGCATCCCCCTGATCCTTACGCTGATCCCGAAGCTTACCATCAGCGCATTTGGCAAGTTCCTTAAATTGGTCTTATGTCTTATGTCTTATGTCATTGGTTTTTGCTAATGATTCATGATCGGTCATGTTTTGACACCAACGGTTGAGGAAAGGGCGACCCGATCCAATTGAGTAGATACAGTTGTTGATTTGTGGAGGCGGGTCGCCCCTACATAAGAATGACGGAGGTTTGTTTAGTTGATCAGAGGAGCGATCGCGATCCTGGGAGGGTAACTTGAGATTGATTACCATAAGCTAAGAACTGATCAGCACTGACCCATACCGAGTAATATGTCCAAAGAATTTAAAGTAGGCGATCGCGTTCGTCTAATTGCTCTACCCCGCTATGTTAAAACAGCAGAACCCATGCCCATGCTGCGACCCCCTGATGTGGTGCGTATTGGTGAAGAAGGCGTGATTCTGGATAGACGTCCAGGCGGATTTTGGGGAGTTCGCTTTTCTAAGGGCGCTTTTTTACTGGATAGTCAATACCTTGAGACAGTAGAGAGTCATCAGCATTCTGATCCCAATCCGCCCTCATCCTCTCCCGAATAATCGGCTCCGAGCCTTCTGCCTTCTACCCTGGAGCCTTGTTAACCTGAATTTAGTATGAGCTACAACAACCCGGATCAATACAATGGTGTCCGGTAAGTACTACTACACCGAATCAATATCCAAAACTGCAGTAGCACTTTACCGAATTGATTCCTGTACAGTTGAGAATAATAATAATTGGCAGTCTGAGCGTGAAGTGGGAGATAGATTTGTACAGCTTCCTAGAGTCTCTCGGCATTGCCAACCCCAATGGCAGTGGCTGGTTAGCGGTTATATTCACCTTCGGGTTAGCTTGGGGGGTAACGTGGTGTTTGATTCCTGCAGTACGTGCGTTTGCCCTGCAAGTGGGTTGGGCTGACCAACCTAATGCTCGACGACTTAACCAAGAACCCCTACCTAATGCTGGTGGATTGGCAATTTACGCCGGAGTCGTGGCGGCGCTAGTCCTGGCTACTCTATTAAGACCGATTGTGATTGAAGGCGTCTTAGCCCAAGTGCTGACGATTTTACTCGGTGGTTCAATCTTAGTCCTCGTAGGCTTTATTGATGACCAATTTGGTCTACCCCCTTATGTACGCCTCTTTAGTCAAACGCTTACCGCACTATTGCTGATTGCCAGCGATATCCGTATCGAGACCCCATTTGGGACTCCCATTGATCCGATATTCTCAATTGTGTTGACTTGGTTGTGGGTGGTAGGAATTACCAATGCCATTAATTTAATGGATGGAATGGATGGTTTAGCGGGTGGGATCAGTTTTATCACAGCCATGAGTTTGTTGGCAGTTTCGGCGCAGTTTGAAACTAGAGCAGCCGCCACCTTACTTTTAGCCGCCTTAGGAGGTGCAGCACTAGGATTTTTGCGGCACAACTTTCATCCCTCACGGATCATTATGGGAGATGCAGGCGCTTACTTTTTTGGCTATGTACTAGCCGCAACCAGTATTTTAGGTAACCTAAAAGTGACGACGGTATTTGCTCTGGTGCCGCCAGCTTTCTTTTTATTATTGCCTGTACTGGATACAACTCAGGTATTTGTCCGACGACTCATGGCGGGAAAAAACCCGCTGAAAACTCCAGGCAAAGATCACTTACATCACCGCTTACTAGCTTGGGGTTTGTCCCAACGTCATGCTGCTTTGACCCTTTGGGGTGTTACGTTGGCATCCAACGGACTAGCGATGAAACTCCAAGGTATGACATCAACGGTGATTGTTGTTACTAGTGGTAGTATAGTGTTTCTTCTGGGCTTTACCCTTTGGCAAAGACTACGGACGAAATGACTGGACTAGACCTTCACTGCACTTCCCAGACGTTCTCTTTGCCAGTTCTGTCCGGGGCGGGTTTTACCGATAATGTTTTGGGGATAATCCCTAACTGGGGATTGCTGCACAAAGCCGAAACCCTTAGCTATCAAGGCTTTAAGTGGCATTGATATTGGCTAATCTTCAAGGAAAGAGGGTCAAACCTTTTCATACCCTTGCATCGCTATCAGGGCAAATGTACTGTAGCTCCCCCTGCTCCCCCTGCTTCCCCTGCTTCAAGAGCTCCCCCTGCTACCTACCCCCACCACAAGACTTATTCAGCAACCCCTAACTGCACCCGCCTTGGTTGGGGGAGCAGGGTATTGGAAGCAATGATATTACTGAACTGGCACACTTACTGGTGTTCTCATCTGATCATCCACCTAAAGGTCAGGAACTTAACTTAACTAATTCAACCCAAAGATAGGAGAAAATTATCACAGTCATTCACTAAGCTGTTGGGTATTCAAACTGCCGATCATGATTTGAGCAAAGAGAACAGTGAATAGGGAATAGGGAACAAAGAATACGTAATTTAAATCCCTCTTAGCTTCTACCAAATTTATATCTTAAGTTAGTAACAATTTATACAACTTATATGTTACTCTGGTATTTGAGGAGCTGGGGTTTACTGAAGCTCCAACCTTTATCTCTCAACTTTTAATTGGAATAGTCTGAAAGATATGAGCATTAGCTAAATTATTTAATTATATCTCAAATTGCTTGATGTGCCTATACAGCCGCTTTGATTTAGCTAATAGCTAGAATAAATAAATTCTTTTAAGACGACTCAATGAGCAATTTAATAAAAATATACTAAAACCTAATCCTTAAGCTAAAATTTAAATTTCAGAAAGTAATAGGATCACAATCATGAATGAATTAAAATGCAGCTCAGGTATTTTACAAGATAATCAAATCATAAAAATACTGTTAGTTGAGGATAATGTCGTTGAAGCCGAATTGCTAAAAGAATTGTTTTTACAGATCAAGACAACTGAATTTATTCTAACTCACGCTCAGCGCTTAAGCCATGGTTTAAAATATTTGTTAGAGTTTACCTTTGACATTATTTTATTAGATTTGTCTCTGCCGGATAGTCAAGGATTGAATACTGTTGTTAAAGTCAAAGCACAAGCGCCAACTACTCCTATTGTTGTGTTAACCTCTCTCAACGATCAAAAGATGGCGATTGAGGTCGTTCGTAAAGGCGCTCAAGATTATTTAGTTAAGGGACAGTTTGCTGGGGAAGGCTTGGTGCGTGCCATACGCTACGCTATTGAACGTGAGCGCGATCGCGAGGCAATTCGACAGCAGGCTAAACGAGAGCGGATCTTAGAGCGCATGGTTGAGCAGATCCGACGCTCATTGGATCTCGAAGAAATTTTGCATACCACTGTAACCCAAGTCCGTCAATTCCTGAAAACAGATCGTGTTCTTATCTATCGCTATCAGGCAGAAAAATCCAAAAGTTTGCTTTTAGAAGCGGCTGATTATAGTCATGGTTATCCGGATATTGCGGCAATTAATGAACTTCTTAATTTACCAAAAAAAATGTCTATAAATGATAATTTTCTTCAATTAAGCAATAATAGGAGAGAATCTAACCTAGAGCCAAAATCCTTCACCTTTCATGAACAATCTGTTCTTGCCATACCAATTAAAAACAGTGAGTCTGACCTGAAAAATCCTCAATCTATTTATCATCGATTATGGGGTGTAATAATCGCTCATCATTGCACCCATTATCGTCAATGGGAAACTTGGGAAATTGACTGTTTAAACCAGTTAACCAAACAGGTGGCTATTGCCATTCAACAGTCAGAACTTTATCAAAAGGTAAAAACAGATAACCAACACCTACAGCAACTCGTCAAAATAGATAGTTTAACCCAAATTGCCAATCGCCGTAGATTCGATCAAGTCTTAGCCGACGAATTACTCAATTCTCGACGTAACTTAAATCCGCTATCCTTGATCTTGTGTGATATTGACTTTTTTAAAGCCTACAACGATACCTATGGTCATTTAGTTGGGGATGATTGTTTAAAGCAAGTTGCTGAAGCGATCTGCCAAGGGGCTCAACGACCGACTGATTTAGTTGCTCGCTATGGCGGTGAAGAATTTGCCGTGATTCTCGCCAATACAGATACTGCAGGCGCTTTTGTCGTTGCTCAAAAAATCCGTTACCAAATGGATAAACTCAAGCGTCCCCATGCCAAATCTCCCATTCATCCTTGGGTAACGCTCAGTTTAGGAATCGCCACGACGACTTCATCGGTTCAACTATCACCCACTGAGTTAGTCGAAAAAGCCGATCGCGCTCTCTATAAAGCCAAAGCCTTAGGACGCGATCGCATTTTCTCAGCTAACTCTGACCCTGATTGGTGATTGGGGATTGGTGCGTAAGTCCTAACCTATAAATTTACCAAAGACGGTTGCGACTCGCGTTGACTCCCTCTACCTGAGTGCGATTGACTTCATCCAAAAATATCTCGGTTTCCTCAACCAAACGATTCAACTCCAGACAATCTGCACAAGCTGGATTAGGATTTCCGGGTTCTCTAGCAAATCGACGCGGACGTACTGGAGCAACTGCATCACAGCAACGCTCTGAAGCCTCTTCTAAGGCTTGATCAAGACGACGGGCATTCTCTAATATAGCTGGATCTAATTTTCCATCCTGATCAAAAATGGGTGCAGTATTGTTCCAGATATTTGTTCCGGTAATATCTGACTGGTTTGGTGGTTGAGCATTAGCAGACATTGCGATCAAACCACTACCCATTAATACAGTAGTTATAGTCCAACCCATCCATTGCCTTACTTTCATCACATTTACTCCACATTTCAATTCATGCAAAACTTAGTCTGGGCGGGCGCGAGTTACATCTGTTGTGAAAAGGAAATGATAGTCGTGAAAAGAGCCCCTAAACAGGCGTCGTTCCCTTAAGCCTAGCGTTGGGTCAAAACTTAAACGCGAAACCCGCACCCAAGACAAACCGCGTACCATCTCCAGCCCCCGTAATGTCTCGTAATGCTGGGGTAATTACCAAAGGGATATTTTTAAAGGGAGCAATGGACACACCCACGCCCAAGTCTTGTCCAGTCCATTCAGCAATTAAACTCACCGGTTCAGCCACTCGCACCGCAACATTACCAAACACATTAATCGTTCCATTATCATCATCTACCGCCTCCTCCGTGCGAAACTGTCCATTGCCAATTCCAGCCGTTATTGCCACACGACTAAACGGCTGAGTAATATCCTCTCGCGTCCGAATAATCTTACTCACCACGCCATAAACCGAATGCTCAAAGTCATTGTCATCACCCAGGTTAATCAAGCCATTCCAACCCGCCGCAACCGCCCAACCTTGGGGTAAGCGGCGATGAACTTTGGCATTAAAACCGCCACTGCCAAAATCCCGATTAGAACCGAAACTGGCAAGTGTGTATGAAAGTTCTACCCCCACAGACTTTTCCGCATCGCCCAAACCAATGCCAATGCCTAAAGCCCCATCATCAACATCACTATAGCGGGTGCGTTCTTGATAAGTGGCGCTGACAAACCCCGTATTGCGATGAGCGCCATAGGCTGTGGGAATGACAATACTCAGGGATGGGGATGCACGTAATTGAGCTTGAGTGTCTATATCTTCTAGCGATCGCAACTCCTCCTGCAAGCGGTTGACTTCCAGACAGGGTGCTGGTTGTGTCGGTTGATTTGGTGATTGTGCCAACATCGTCTGTTGAGTCGCACTACACGGCTTTTTCGGATTAATGGCAACAGATTGTATTTTTTCCTTGACTTCCTTGTTTTCCCTATCTACGGCAAGACTATTGACATGAGGGTCATCTTGTGGATCTATACTCACTCTAGGTTGGCGATTTTCCTCTGTCTGTCTAGCACTAACCACGATTGGCACAATTTGGTTGGAACTCTCCAACTCAGATGCGTCTAGGGTTGGCAATCTTAATTCTGATTTCCCAGAAAACTCAAGCCCTCCCCTATCTTCCTGTATTGGTGATTGGTGATGAGTAATTGGTGAGTGGTGACTAGGAAATTCTCCCCATCTCCCCATCTCCCCATCTCCCCCATCTCCCCTATTTTTCTGATCATCTTGCACAGCTAACCCAACCTGAATATCAGAGGTTATGTCATGTTCATCAAACCCTTGTTCCTTCCCTTCTACCTTCTGCCCTCTGTCCTCTGCCTTCAAAAAGGATTCTGGCGCAAATTCTTGGACAACAATAGATTCTGGTGATGCCAAGGCTTGAGAATGAGTTGCTGACGTTGCCGATTGTCCTGACTGCATTTGAGTTGGCTCAATCGTGGTTAAGGCAAAAATGTCTGGCTGATATGTCGTCTTAACAGAAGACTTTGCCCAAGCGGGATGAGGAAAACCTTGGGCAGCAATTGCCGCTATGGTATAGAGGGCAAGGCTGGAAACATTCTGTAGAGATGAATCCAGACAATTATCGCATCTTTTATCTAAAGTTTGCGGAACAGGTTGATGTTCCTTTGTGTAAAATTTATTAGCAGGATGTAAATTTTGATGACGAACATTCGAGTTAAGTCCGGCTGTCACAGTATTCAATCCTTCCAAGGGTTTTGTTTTGTTCTACAGAAATTTCTTTCTGGATCAGGACAAAAAACACCCATAAAATAAATAACGGAATTAATTCAGCGAAGACTTATCTAAATTACATATTGCTTGTTCCATGTTAAGAGTTCCTTATTTTTAAACACCTGAATATGTCTCGACCTACTGTATACATTGCGATAACCAACCATGGCTTTGGTCATGGGGTGCGTGCGGCTTGTGTCGCCGCCGCAATCCAAAAGCTCTGTCCAGACATCTTACTGATGCTGGTAACCACAGCCCCACGTTGGTTGTTGGACTCTTATATTCCCGGAGATTTTATTCATCGCCCCCGCGCCTTTGATATTGGCGTGATTCAGTCCGATAGCTTGACCATGGATAAAGCAGCGACATTGGCAAAACTCAAGCAAATTCGGGCATCCGAAAATTCAATAATTGCCAGTGAAGTTAATTTTATCAAAACCAATCGTGTAGAACTTGTGCTAGCTGATATTCCACCCTTAGCTGCGAAAATAGCCCAAACGGCGGGGATTCCGGGTTGGATGCTGAGTAACTTCGGCTGGGACTTTATTTACCGGGCGTGGGGTGGAGAATTTGTGGAGATTTCGGATTGGATTGGCGAGTGTTATAGCTTATGCGATCGCTTGTTTCGTCTTCCCTTACACGAACCGATGACAGCATTCCCCCATATTACCGATGTGGGACTCACAGGTGGGACACCCAGTTATCCAAAAAGCCAGTTGCGGGAAAGGTTAGGTTTAACCTCACCTCCAGACAAAACGGTATTACTCAGCTTTGGTGGACTCGGTTTACAAGCAATTCCCTACAATACACTGTCCCAGTTTCCCGACTGGCAATTCATCACCTTTGACGCCAATGCCCCCAATTTACCCAATTTACTGAAACTTTTGGGTCGAGACTATCGCCCTGTAGATATTATGCCCTTGTGCGGACGAGTGGTGTCTAAGCCGGGATACAGTACCTTTGCAGAAGCGCTACGCCTAGACATTCCCATTGTCTCTCTCACCCGCGAAGATTTTGCCGAATCATCCTTCCTACTGGAAGGTATTCAAAATTATGGGTACCATCAAATTGTGACCCCCAAAGAATTTTTCCTAGGTAGCTGGGACTTTTTGCACCAATCCCCAAATCCTCCCAAACAATCCCAGCCTATCGCCAAAGATGGGGCTGACGCGATCGCTCAAGCTGTTGTCCATTATTTGCAAACTCACTCATCAAAGTTCCCTAACCTGACATGATAGCTACTGTGAATTCTCTGCTAGACAAAACCGCACCTACCCCGAAAACCTCAGATACACCGGAAACGCCTAAAACAACCAATACTCCAGAACTGACTGAAACGTCAGACAAGCCGAAAACGCCAGAGATTGCAGAGAGGGGGAAGACAGCTAAAACGTCCAAGACAACGGAAACCTCAGAAACCTCAAAGAACCCGAAAAGTTCAGAAACCACCGAAACTCTCAAACCGACTCAAACCCCCAAAACGACTGAAACGAATAAGACAAAGACAACCAAGACGACTAAAGCCACCAAGACGACCAAACCCTCAGACCCCAACAAAGAGATTTCCACATCGTCTACCCTGGAATTAGCGGCTCATGATGTACGCTTGGTCATTGATCAGCAACGGGAGCAAAGCCAAACCCTAACCACTAAGTTAAATATCCTATTTGTTACCAACGGCGCCCTGTTCACTAGCTTAACCATATCACGGTTGTTATTTTTTCCCAATGGGTTTAGCCTTGCCGAACTTCTAGGATTTCTGATAAATTTCACTCTGCTGATCAACGCCTTCTTACCGCGCCAGTTAGCCGTTAGCCCCAATTTGGGCGATAAAAAATTTCTGGAACGTTATCTTGTCCTGTCACCGGAGGAATATCAACTGCGAATGATTGTTAACCTAGTAGAGACCTATAATGCAAACAAGCAGCGATTGGAGGATGTCTCATCATCCTTACAATATTCTGCCTATGTGACCTGGGGGTTAGCCTTGGTTATTACCTTGCATGTTGTAGGGATTTACTTTGTGCCGTTGATTGACCTGAGTAGTTTTGGCTAGGTCTTGCGATTATGACTTCTCAACACGTTCACAACAACTCTTCTGGGAAACAGTTAAATTTACCAGAACCCGACCCAGACAACATCACGGTGTTGACGCGCAACCTGCCCAACAAGCCAATTCTACCGTGGAATCGTTATGATTCTCCTTGGCGTGATCCTGAGGTGGAACAGGCGGATGAGTCTGAGGTATTAGATACCGATGAGGTATCGGATACCGATGACATCGCCGAACAGGTTATGGCTGACACTCTAGAGGAATTAGCGGATGACGTTGAAGATAAAGCGGGTGAGACACAATGTCTAGAAGTTGTTACCGAGTGCGTCGAAAAATCACAAACCAGGGAACTTAACCAGGAATGCGGTGAAACAGAAGCTTTAGAAAAGGTGGAATCCGCCGAGGTAGAACCTGAAGCACCCAACATTAACCCATTGGAAGTAGAATCTGATCAAGTGGAAAACGTAGATGAGGAGGACTCTTTAGTCGCACACTTATCGGAGAAATTGGGAATTGGCGATCGCGAAGACGATGAGGAGGATGCTGAAGAATTACCAGAAGATGAAGAACACGAAGAACACGAACTCAAGCAACTGGGTTAGCCTTCTAGCCAACAATTGAGAACCTCTGTCCTATTTGATGAATCGATGACCCATTATCAACAGAAATTTACAATCAAGACAACGGGAAAATCCTTCACCAGAATCACCTCAAACGTCAAAGACATCGTTGAGGAGTCAGGAATTGGCACCGGACTTTGTACCGTATTTTTGCGCCACACTTCAGCCAGTCTGGTGATTCAAGAAAATGCTGACCCCGATGTTCTAACTGATTTATTGAATTTCTTTGCCAAATTAGTGCCCGAAGATGGCAGCTACATCCACGATACCGAAGGACCCGATGATATGCCCGCCCACATCCGGACGGCTTTAACCAAAACCTCAGAACAGATTCCTATTGGCAATGGTAGATTGATGTTAGGGACATGGCAAGGGATTTATATTTGGGAGCATCGCCAGCGTAGTCATCATCGGGAGGTTGTGGTTCATATTTCTGGAGATTAATTCTGGAATGGTCTAAGTTTTTTCCCATTTGCAACTAGCTGTTGCGGCATCACAGTAAAGAACAGACCCAAATAAACCGAATCTCTGAATTCGTAATGGCGCAGCGTTATTTTGGGGTTTTAACTATTGATGACTATTCTTAATAGTTTACGGCTGAATAAATTGTCATATTATGTTACATTTAATTTGATTCAGCAAGCAGAAAAAATGCTAAAATAAAAGCGCCAGATTTTAGAGCAACTGATACCAGGTGGGCAATGAGTAGCCAACGGCAGGCTCGCAAAAGAGCATCCTTGCAGCCTAAAACCACTCCAGTCAATCCGTTGAGAACCCGGGGGTTCGGTAAAGGCATCCAGGCAAGAAATGCCCAGCTACCTCATGGCAATCCGTTACAGACACGTCCCTTTGGCTCTCCGAACCCAGCCTTATCCCAAACCCAGGAAACCCATTCTCTTCAAGAACAACAAGAACAAAAGGAAGGAGCAGAGCAATTTGGTTATAATGCGGCGAATATCCCCGCTTATGCACCGGAAAGATCCCAGTTACCGATTCAGACGAAAGTGGGGCAGTTTGGCGGGTGGAATCCACCACCGATTCAGAGAGTCGATCCGGTAAAGAATCGGTTGAATTTGTGGCGGGATCAGCAACTCAGTCAAAGGCAGACAGAAGAACCTGAAGATGTTTCTGAGCTAGAAGAGCAAGAGGCGTCGCCAGAAGCGGCGGTGGTACAACGATTACAGGAATCAGACACACAACCGATTTCAGGTAGGAGGATTCAACCGCAGGAAATTGCTGAACCTGAAGATAAAGAGACGCCAACTCCACCACCGAAGACAGAGACAATTAAACCTAAATCGGTCAGTGGTGCCAAAACTTTTTCTCCTCAAACGAAGGCGCAGCTAAGGCGAAAGCTGTTTCCAGAATCCCAGGATGACACGAAGAAAACTCCTAAGTTTTCCAAGAATGTTGACAGTGATCAGCAATCCTCATCGGTAGTTGAGAATCATAAAAATCCTTTAGCCAAGGCGAAGCAATTCGCGAACTTACCCGCAAAGGTAGGCACGGTCAAAAAACCATTCACATCGCAGAAAACGAATATACCTGCTTCCTTACCGCAGATATTTAAACCCAGTGAAGTCGATCAAGATGATCCTTCAATAAAACGTGGTGATACTGCCGAAGCCAAGGGAGTTCCCTCTAGTGCCAACGATGCTGGGGGAATTCCTAATTCTCAACCCCAAGAACCCTCTCAAGGGAAGGAAGCTGGTGCAGATGAAACCGTTTCCGGGCAACCCTCAGACAAGTCACAGGCAGAAGCGGTGGGCAAATCTATGGAAACAGTAACCCCACCCTCAACGGAAGGCAATGCTGAGAGCGATCAGACGACACCAGCCGAAGTAGCAACAGACAGCCCAACCTCGGCAACATCAACAAAGGCTGATACACCGACTCCACCGCCTGGGGCAAGCCCGGAAAAATCGGGACAAGATGCAGCCCCCGAATCAGCGGTCCAACCTGATGCAGGTTCAGTTCAATCTCCTGAGACGAAGACAAATACTGTTGCCGCCCCCGTAGCTGTCATCAGTAGCGCTGCCGCCGCCGGAGGAGGTGGTGGCGCCGCAGCAGCAGGGGGAGCCAGTGCTGGCGGGGGTGACGTTGAAGCCGCGACTGTTGATGAAGATGCCCAAGCCAATGCCATGGAGGAACGATTGGCTGAAGTGGCTCCAGAAACAAATACCGAAAGTCAGCAGCTCTCATCCGCAGAAAAAGACGTGGCTCTCGCCGCCCTGGGAGAAGAACCCGCTACAGGCAGTCTCCCGGCGGGAGGCGGTGGAGGCGGTGGTGCGATCGCGGAATCTGCACCTCCCCCAGCACCACCGGATGTTTCCCAAGCTGATCCGGCGGCTGCCCTAGGTGCGGTGAGTGGCTTGCCCCCTGCCCAATTGGTATCCGCGTTGGGGGGTGTTACCGCAGCCGTGTCTAATGATGTTGGCAAACAAAAATCTGAACTCGCCGCCAATCCGCCTACCGCCGATACCTTACCAGGAACCGGGAAATCAGCGGTAGTTAAAGCAGATTCAGGCGGCGACAAACCTAAACCCGTTGCCAAAAAAGCCGAGGGTCAAGAAAAACCCGTCCCCGAACCTAAACCCTTACCCACAGAAAAAGCCCCGCCCCAGGTATCTACACCAGCACCAACTGTGCAGGGGAATGAAGAAGGCAAACTGTCAGATGCTGATATCAGCAACATGAAGGCATCAGTGACGCGATTGCCAGTCAGTGATCCAGGGGCAAATCAAGTGTCCGCAGGACCCCCGCCGAAACTGGCGCTGGAGGGCAATGCTGATCCGCAAAAAGCCCAGGAACAACGGGCTGAATTGGAAACCAGTTTAACGGAAGCCCAAGCCAAAGGGCAGCAAGAACTGGCTAAACCCACGGGCGTAGAAAACATTCAACCAACGATACCGCAAAAGACCCTGAAAGCGCAGATTACTGGAGGCGCGGGTGGGGGAGCCGCAGGGGGTGCTGCTGGGGCTGGGGCTGCCCTGGCAACCGGAGCCGGGGGAGATGGTATGGGAGATGCCGCGTCTATCTTTGCCCAACAAGAGAAAGGGGGCGAAATTCAAGCGGCTGCTGCTCAAGCCCAAAGTGATTTAGCGGCGAAGAAACAAGACCATGCCACGAAAGTAACAGAGGAACAAGCCACTGCCCAGCAAGAGGTTGAACAACTCAAACAAGACAATATCGCCCAACAAGCCCAAGAGCGGACAAAGGCAAAGGGCGAAGTGGCTGAGTTACAAGGTCAATGGAGCAAAGAACAGGATGATCTCGTCAGCCAGTCGCGCCAAGAGGGCGACAAACTGGTGAGTGAAGGATTGCAAGAGGTAGAAACTAAACAAGCAGAAGGGGATACTGAAGCGGCTAAGGAAATAGAAAAAGGTGAAACGGAGGCAGAAACCGAGCGTCACAAGGGTGAAGCAAAGGCGGCTGAGGAGAAGCAGAAAGGGGAAGAAGAGTCAAGTGGGTTATTTGGCTGGTTAGCGAGTAAGGCAAAAGCCTTCTTTGACGGGATTAAGAAAGCAATCAAAAAAGCCTTTGAAGCGGCTCGTGCGGCGATGCGAAAAGCGATTGAAGCCGCTAAAAAGCTGGCAGCCGCCGCGATTGAAAAGGCACGCCAAGGGATTGTGGCAGTTATCCGTCGGGTGGGAGATGCGTTGATTGCCTTGGGCGATACTCTTCTGGCAAAATGGCCCGGATTGCGAGATAAATGGCGTAGCGCGATCGCGAAAAAAGTTCAGCAGGCAGAAGATGCGGTTAATCAGCTAGCCAAAAACCTGAATCAGGGAATTCAGAAAGCCCTGGATGTGTTGGGTAGCGCCCTAGATGCCGCCCTAGGTTTGCTGGAGAAAGGGATGTTAGCTGTCGTCAGCGTCTACCAAGGCGTTGTCATGGGGGCGATTAAGTTGGGTGAAGGGATTGCCAAAGCTTTGGGTGCTTTTGCGGTGTTGGCGAAGGATATAGCTGCCAATCCCGGACAATGGATTAGTAACTTAGGGGCGGCAGTATCTGATGGTATCCGCAATCACCTCTGGAGTGCTTTCAAAGAACAGGTACAAACCTGGTTCAATCAAAAATTAGAAGCAGTTCTCGGTTTAGGTTCAGCCGTTTGGAAGATCTTGACCCAAGGCGGTATCGCCATGGCAGAAGTGGGTAAGATGGCTTGGACGGCGGTTAAGCAGGCGTTACCGACGATTATTATTGGGGTTTTGCTGGAGCGTCTCGTCTCAATGATTGTGCCTGCGGCTGGGGCAGTATTGGCGATTATCCAGGGATTACAGGCGGCTTGGGGCACGGTTAGTCAGATTATTCAAGCCTTTGGACGCTTCATCGAGTTCTTGAAGGCGATTAAGACAGGGGCAGCCGGTCCTCAGTTTGGGGCATTGTTGGCTTCATCGGGGATTGTGTTGCTGGACTTCATTACTAACTTTATCATCGCTAAGATTGCCAAGGCAGCGCGGAAGGTGGCAGGTAAGCTGAAGGGCTTGGCGAAGAGTTTGATGAAGCGGTTTAAGGGAAAAGGTAAGAAAGGCAAGAAGGGGAAGAAAAATAAGGAAAAAGAAAAAGATAAGAAGAAGTTTACTCAAAAAGATAAGTTGGCTGGTCTGGCAGCAATTGAAAGCACAGACAGATCTGTTGCTAAAGATGGTACGGTCGATCAGAAATCAGCTCGTAAAGTTGCCGCAAAAGTAAAGCGTAAACATCCAGTATTTAAATCAATCAGTGTAGTTGATGGTGGCGATAGCTGGGATTATAAATACATATTTAGATCCAAAGACCCTGTACAAGGGACTGGAAAGCCTAAAAAGGGCGAGGTAAACCTTAGCCTCCTTGATGGTTGGAGACCGAATTGGCGAGTTAGCACTGATAGAGAATTAGCCAATAATCCCAAAAACCGTCAATATTTTTACATTAAAAATGGTAAACCCAAGCTAAAGAAAAAAAATAAAGTTCACAGGAGACATAAGGTCTCTTTTGAAGCTATTGTCAAAGATTTAAAACGAAAGTTAGAAGGAAAACCATACAAAGAAGCTAAACAAATCTTAGCGCAGATTGGTTATCCACCTAGTAAAGCCTATAATAAAGAAATTGTCTCGGCAAGTAAGCGATATCTGCGTGACAAATTCAACGCTCCAGATAATGTCTGGATAGGTGATGCAGAAGAGAATGAAAAGCTAGGGCGGGAAATTAGTAAGCATTTGAGTTCTCTAAGGAATCAGCAAAACAAATTAAAGTCTATTCAAAGACAATCTCAAGCTCTTAAAAGTAAAGGAAGATCTAAGAAAGAAATAGCTGAACTTAAGAAACAAGGAGACAATGTTACAAAAGAAATTGAGGCGATTGTAAATAAGTTGCATTCAGCACGTTTAGATGTACCTAGAGGGAAGACAGTAAAAGCTGCTCAGGAATTTTTAGATATTCTTGAATCAGAACGGAAAGCTGAACTTGATTTAATCTCAACTCTTGAGTTGTGAAGCCGTTAATTATGATTGAATTACAGTGGTTTTCAGGTTAGTTAACGACACACCATCCTTTATCCGAAAAGCAAGTGGAGACAATTTTGTCTTCTATTAAGGTGAAAAGTGCTGTAATGCGTTATATTGGGGAGCATCCCCATTTTGCACGTTAGCTCTTTTTGGAGGTCTGAAACCATTGAAATACTGTTGTTTTAGGTGATGTTGTTTTCCAAATGGGATGCTCCCTTATATTGGCACTAGCATATCCTAAAAGTACAGCTAATTCTATCTAGAACGCCATAAGAGTAAAATCTGAATTGTACTGACATAGTCTATGCAAAATCCTCCCTCCGAAGAAGAACTCCAACAAACCCTTCGCAACTACCTGGAAAACTGGGCGAAGGAAAACCTGCCTGACTTTAACGAACTCAGCGAAGACACCTCGACTGAAACCCTTGAAGAAATCACCAAATCCCTTGAGCAACTAGCAGACACTGAATTTGAAGCAATTACCCAAGACGCCACTGGCCAATTCATTGATGCTATCGAAGCCACCTTTCAAGACTGGGCAAAAACGGCTCGCGAGGAACTTGATCCCGACGGTGCGGGGAACCAAGTCATTTATAAAGCTATGCTCAACTTCTTTGAAGCTGACGATTGGCCCCTCGTTGAAGATGAAGATGAACCTATTCTATACATGAACTTCCAGGGTGAAAATGGTCAATGGCACTGCCTTGCTAAGGCGGGAGAAGCAGAAGACCAATGTGTATTTTACTCCCTTTATCCTGAAGCTGTTCCCGAAGATAAACGCTTAACCCTTGCCGAATTTATCACCCGTGCCAACTATGGCATGATTCTCGGCAATTTTGAACTCGACTTCGATGATGGTGAAATTCGCTATAAAACCAGCATAGATGTTGAGGGAGACAGGCTCACCCCTACCCTGGTGCAAAATCTCGTCTATACCAATGTCATGACAATGGATCAATACCTACCTGGTATTCTGGCTATCCTCGAACAGAATTTAACAGCCAAAGATGCGCTTGAGCTGGTTGAGAAACAACTCGAAACCAACGAACAGCCATTGTCATAAGAACGATAATCAAGTGGTATGTTTGTAGTGAGGACTTTAGTCCTCTTGTCACAGGCGCTTCTCTCGCCTACGACAAACAGGATTGTATCAAGTTATGTCGAATGCCACTGACTTAAAGCTGGTGGGCAATGCCCACCCTACGGTAGATCAAAGGTTTCGGTGATACAAAAATGCTTATTTCAGTGCCATTCAAGTTATGTCTCTTGATTAAACGAATTAACCCGTCGCAAATCTAATGTTAACGGATACTCCGGACTCAATGATAATGGTGGAATCGAAATTATCCCTGGTGTATGATCCTGGGGAATAAACCGTTCCAACATACGTGACTCCGCTTCCCGGTGATTAACAGGAAATTTATCATAAACGATGCCATTGGGAGGATTCACGTCATAGCGACATCCGCCAATTGACCGTTGAATCCAGGTATCTACAATGTCAAATACTAATGGAGAATGAGAATTAATCGAGGGATGTAATAACGCCGCATATTCCCTGGCGCGGAAGCGTACCCCACCCACATAATCTCCCGGTATCCCTGTAGACTTTAACGGCACCGGATAACCATTACAAGTAACCTGATAACGGGATGAAAAAATATCTCGATTTGGCGAATGTCCCATCGCTCCCCGCAATCTCACCTGCATCCTTTCCATGGAAGAATCCACATAACGAGCCGTTCCGCCAGTACCCGTTTCTTCCCCTAAAACATGCCAGGGTTCGATCGCGTGTCGTAATTCTAACTCAATTCCCTCTCGGCTAATCTCGCCATAGCGCGGGAAACGGAACTCAAAAAACGGCTCAAACCACTCCCATTTAAACGGATACCCCGCCTCCTGTAACTCGCTGACTACCTGCCGCAAATCCTCGCCGATGTAGTACGGTAACAGAAAGCGATCGTGCAACATCGTCCCCCAGCGAATTAAATTCTGGGTATAGGGATGATCCCAGAACCACGCCACCAGGGCCCGAATCAGCAGCATTTGCAGTAAACTCATTCTCAGATGGGGAGGCATCGCAAACGCCCGAAACTCAAGTAAGCCCAACTGATTTCGGTAATTTTCCACCGGATAAAGCTTATCAATACAGAAGGCGGTGCGGTGGGTATTTCCGGTCACATCAACTAAGAGATTGCGTAACAATCGGTCTACTAATTCCGGCGATACCTCCTCACCCGGTTGTAACCTTTGAAAGACAATCTCTAACTCATACAAACTCTCATGTCGCGCCTCATCAACACGGGGTGACTGACTGGTTGGTCCAACAAATAACCCAGCAAACAAATAGGACAAACTGGGGTGATTTTGCCAATAACTAATCAAACTTCTTAATAAATCGGGACGCCGTAATAGAGGACTCTCTAATGGAGTTTTGCCGCCAATCGTAATATGAGCACCGCCCCCCGTACTCACTCGCCGTCCATCTAACGTATATTTTTCTGTCCCCAAACGACAAAGCCGCGCCTCTTCATACAGCGTTGTGGTAATATCAACCAATTCCTGCCAATTTCCTGCCGGATGAATATTCACCTCAATCACACCCGGATCAGGCGTAATTTGAAACCCTTCAATTCCCGCATTACCGGGAGGCGTATAGCCTTCAATTAACACCGGGGTTTTGACCTTTGCGGCTGTCTGTTCAATCGCGGTGATTAAATCTAAGAAACTTCGCGCTGAAGTCAGAGGCGGTAGAAAGATATGCAGAATTCCTTGTCGAGCTTCTACACTTAAAGCAATACGAATTGCATTATCGGGCGAATCAATAAATTCAGGACTTGGTATGGCTGGGTTAGCGTCCAACGGTACAATTCCTTCCTGTACCAATTCCGCAGACCAATCTATGGAATTCAGGGGTAAACGGAACCCGGCGGGGGAGTCGCCAACCAGAAGATTCAACTTCTCATCCGGGAATCGCCAATGACAGGTACTCCAATACAATTGCTCATCTTTTAATACCGGTAATATCGGTAAAACATACCCACCGATGTCCCCTTCATTTTCATAAGCTGGAATAATACAGGTTGGATTAACACCTAGATGCTTCGCTAACGCCTGAATAAATGTCTCCCCGTGCTTTTGTGTATGACTGTAATTCTTCCCTTCCTCTGCATACCACTCTGGATTACGCCAAATAGGAATACCATCACTGCGCCAATAGCATCCCAATGCCCAACGGGGTAAAATCTCGCCGGGATACCATTTCCCTAAACCATAATGGAGTAATCCACCTCCCTTAGAAAACCGGGCTTCTAAGCGTTTGAGTAACTCTCCGGCAATTTTCCGTTTCTCATCACCGAGGGCAGCAATTTGCCATTGGGGAGATTCAAAATCGTCAATGGAAACAAAAGTGGGTTCACCGCCCATGGTTAAGCCCACACCTGCACCTTGTAGGGTTTCCTCTACAGCTTTCCCTAAGGTATCAATCTCTTGCCATTGGGTTTCCGTATAGGGTTGACTGGGGCTGGCGATGTTCTCATGGCGCGACACCGTTACAGCAAACTCCAATCGAGACTGGCAAGATTCACTGGTTCCCCTCACTGGAGACGCCGCTTCTGGGTTGGGAGTACAGACAAGGGGAATATGTCCTTCCGCCGCCAAGTAACCTGATGTGGGATCTAAACCAATCCAACCGGCACCAGGAAGATACACTTGTGCCCAAGCATGAAAATCGGCACAATCGGCTTCGATACCTTGAGGTCCATCTATAGGGGGGTTGTCTTCTTTGAGTTGAATCAGATAACCAGATACAAATCGCGCCGCTAAACCATAATGCCGCAAGATTTGCACCAGTAACCAGGCGGTATCGCGACAGGAACCAACTTTTTTGGTCAGGGTTTCTTCACAGGATTGAATCCCGGCTTCTAAGCGAATGGTATGAGAAATATCCTGGGCAAGCTGTTGATTAAGCGTTCCTAAAAATTCGGTAATATAGATATCACTTTTTCGATTCGTTTCTACCCAAGCTGATAAGAGTTTTTCCGATTCGCTGATTTCTTGAAAAGGACTTAGTTCTTTTTGTAGCTGGGGATCATAGTTAAAGGGATAGCGTTCAGCATACTGTTCCACCAAGAAATTGAAGGGGTTAATGGGTTGCAGTTGGGCAATAATATCGACTTCAATAGCGAGAGTATCGGTAGGCTTAGGAAAATTCAACCGGGCTAGGCGGTTCCCGTAGGGATCATTTTGCCAGGTCAAGCTATGCTCTTGAGGCTGGATGGTTAGAGAATAACTTTGAATAGGTGTGCGACAGTGAGGTGATGGACGCAATCCTAGGGTGTGGGGACCAAGAATAACGGGGCGCTCGAAGTGATAGGCAAGCTGATGATTTAGGTTAACTTTGATGGACATTGGTCATCCTTTTGTCATTGGTCTGGAAATAGGAAATTGATAATTGATAATTAATAATTGATAATTTATTATTTAATGCAATTTCTGCTCTGGGAGGATGTTAGTGAAAGCAGATTGACAAATTAAGGGGGTAGGTTGGGTCGAGCGAGGTACGACTCCCGACAAGAATCTGTTGAGTGTCACTGGGTTCAATCCAACCTACAAATGTGAGCGGCTTCCCCTGTTCCCTTTAAAATCAGTGGTGTGACACGTTATACCAATTTTCCATGATGTTGCGCCATATCCGCCCCCCCTGGCGATAGCCCGGAGGGTGTATTCGTTGCATGATTACAGAAAAATGGTAGTAGAGTGTCCACTATCAGATTTAATTGAGCTGATGTCCGCAACTTGAACAAAAGCGAGCGCTAGGAGTCAGGGATGAGCCGCATTGAGGGCAAAAGCGTTTGCTGCTTTGAGCCGGAGACGAAGATGGCTTCGGTGATCCCATCCGCATCTCCATATTGCCCATCCGCATTTCCATAGGGTTCATGTTCATTTGCATGTCTCCCATATTCATCGGCTTCATCGGTTCCATCGGCTTCATCGGTTCCATCGGCTGCATCGGCTGCATCGAAGGCATGGATGAAGCGGGTGTGCTATCGACTTGCTGCACTTGCATTTGTTGGGAACTACCAACAGAGGGAGTTCCACTGATTACGCCCATGCTGCTTCCTTGCACTTGGATAAAATGGTCACCTTGCGCTGTCGAAATCTTTAACACCACACCGTTAGGCGTGCGGAATATCTCCGGCGGTGATGTCCAGTTTCCCGTTTGAAACCCGTTACTGGCTTGTTGCTGCTGTCCGGGACTACCACTGAGAGTGGTGACAACCGTCTGTGTTCCTTGATTATCGAGGTAAACTCTGTGGCCCGTGCCTATCTCGCATACGTAAGCCATAATAACCTCTCCCCAAAAATTCTTCTTATATCATTATTGAGGGGAAAGGCAACATTGATGAAACTTCTTAACAATTGTGTTAGATCAAGTCCAATCAGTAGGTCAGCACGGGTTAAAGTGAACGGTGAGGATCGTCATTGGCTCTATGTTCTTTGTCATTGGGAAGGGTTTGAGGGAGGTTTACACAACGTAACATCGTTAAGGGGAACCTCTAGGCGTTTCTGGGGAACTGCCCCCTGTAATGCCACAGTTGAGGTGGTGCGATCGGCGAAAATTGGCTTCTGGGTTCCCAGCATTTCCAGAATCATCTGGAAGTTTTTGGCATCTAAATCAACGGTGCGTTCTTGCTCACCATCTGCATAGGTAAACCAAAAGTGACCTTTGTTTTCCAGAGATTTCCACAATGCCTGATAGCTGGTAATTCGTTTCATCCCATCTTCCCCATCTTCCCCACCTCCCCCATCTTCCCTATTTACGCCCAGGCTCCAGTCTGGATATCGTTATCGGGCCAATGTACGGCAACAGCCGATGTGGAGTGATCGCCGAAAATCGGCTTATCTGTATCTAAAATATCGAGCATGATTCGGAAATTGTCTGCATCTAAATCTTCCGTGCGTTCTCTATCGCCATCAAAATAGGTAAACCAAAAGTGACCTTTATTGTCTAGGGGTCTCCACAGTGCCTGATAACTGGTAATCCGTCTCATTTGCATTTCGGGTTTTTTCATATCTGGCTGACTTTGAGTGCTTCTACTTTCCATCGTTGACAGATGCCCCTGTTGCATGTTGGTTCTAAGTGTGTACTTATGTTTCGATTTTACGCTAAAGTACAATGAAACGGAATCACCTAAATCTAGTGGTGTGACACAACTAAAATTGTGGAAGAGATTTTACGGTTAAATCGGACACCATCCTTTGCGCCCTTACGGTTTCTGGGTGTGCCACACTCCTCATCCCACTGATTCCGCCACGGGCAAGATTACCCTAAAGGCGTGGGATTAAATTCTCGGGCTTGAGTTTCTACTTTGCTCTCGCTACAGAAGCTGTTGCTCCATTTTATGCTTGTAGAGCGCTACTTCAATCGTGGTCGCTAAATCTTTGGATTCAAAGGGCTTGAGCAAGTAACCATAAGGTTCTGTGAGTTTAGCCCGCTCCAGAGTCTCCGCATCATTATAGGCACTCAGATATACTATTGGTAGTTGGAACTGTTGGCGCATTTGAGCCGCCGCTTCAATTCCATCCATGTCGCCCTTGAGCTTGATATCCATCAGCACTAAGTCTGGAGGGTTTTGCCGGATTCCAGTAAGCGCAACTTCGGCGGATATCACATTGGCGGTTATGATATATCCGAGGGCTTCTAGTCGATTTTGAATACTGAGAGCGACAACCCTCTCATCTTCAACGACTAAAATTTTGGCTTTGACCATTTGTTTAGTTGAAAATACAAAATGATGCGTCCTAACCGCTATGGCGATTGCTATAATTACAACTTCCAATGGGAAAAGTAATATTAACTTCTGTTCCCTTTTCCAGGTTAAAGCTTAGATCACCCTCCAATTGTTCAGTCAGAACATTAATGAGTTGTAATCCTAATGATTTAGGTTTAGCAAATTCAAGGTTTGGTGGAAATCCCACGCCATTATCTTTGACCGTTAGGTGACATCGATCACCCGATTCTGCGGTAAGAAATACCTCAATCGTCCCTTCTCTGTCATCCGGAAACGCATATTTGAGAGCGTTGGAGACTAATTCACTAATAATCAAACCACAGGGAATGGCTGTATCAATGGTTAAGTTAACCTCATGGATATAAAATTCTAAATTCACTTGGTTGGATTCGACAATATAAATTTGAAACAAATAACTGGTCAGATTCTCTATGTACTCGGCAAAGTTAATCCGGGCAAAATCTTGAGATTGATATAATTTTTCATGAACCAGCGCCATTGACTTAACCCGATTCTGACTTTCCTGGAATAACTCCACTGTCGTTGGATCGGTAATGTACTGAGATTGTAAATCCAACAGACTCGAAATCACCTGCAAATTATTTTTAACCCGATGGTGAATTTCCTGAAGCAAGACTTCTTTTTCTCGCAGAGAGGCTTGAATTTGGATTTCAGCTTGCTTGCGCTCCGTGATATCCAGATTAATTCCCATCACCCGTACAGGCTGACCCGTTTCATCGTAAAATACCTGAGATTTGCTTTCCACCCAACGCAGGTTACCCTCGTTTCTGAGAATGCGAAATTCAATATCATAGCAATCTTCCTGCTGATCAATCGCTAGTCGATCCGCCTGGTTGACGCGATCGCGATCTTCGGGATGAACCATTTCCAGGAACGTTTCGTAGCTAATCTGCGTAGTTTTGGCGTCTAACCCATACAGATGTTGCAGATGATAGGAACAGGTAATTTGTTCCGTCTCCAGATTTCTATCCCAGAATCCCATACGAGCCGCATCTAGGGCTAAACGTAATTGCTCTTCACGTTGGCGTAGCTGTTCTTCGGCGAGCTTACGTTCTGTCACATCCAGATTTAGTCCAATTGTCCAGATAGGCTGACCTGTTTTGTCATAAATAATCTGACCTTTGCTTTGAATCCAACGCACAATCTGATCGGGCCAAATAATCCGGTATTCAATATCATAATCATCCCCCGTTTGAATTGCATTTTGCATATTTTTTTTCACCCGTTCTTTATCTTCCGGGTGAACCTTTTCTAAAAATTTTTCGTAGGGAATTTCTGGACTATCAAATGCCAATCCATAGAGTTGTTCGAGGCGATGAGACCAAGTGATGGTTCCAGTTTGCAAATTCCAATCCCACTTTGCCATTTGTGCGGCATCTAGGGCAAGACGTAAGCGGGCTTCACTTTGCTGTAAGAGTTCCTCTGCCAGTTTACGGGCGGTGATATCTGTACTCACACCGAGAACTTGATTTACCTGTCCATCTGGAGAAACTAAGGGAGTTTTAATGGTTTGATACCACCGCATTTCACCCCTGTGATTCCAGGAAAATTCTTCGGGAATTAACTTCGGCTGTAAGGTCGTCAATATCTCTTGGTCTTCAGCGAGGAAGCGTTCTACCTCTGCCGCATTATTATGAAGTTGTGCTGTTGTTTTTACCAGCAATTCCTCTACCGGAATACCCCAATGCTCGGCAAACATGCGATTTGCTAAGATATAATTTCCCATTTTGTCTTTAACATGAATTAAATTCGGATTTGTGTCAATAATTGTTTGCAAAAAATCTTTTTGATTTTGCAATTCTTGCTGAGCTTTTTGACTTTGAGTGACATCAATTCCCACACAAACAATATTTGTTCCTTGCTGGTATTTCTGAGCAGCAATCAGGTGGTATCTACGTGAACCATTAATATTAATTTCAAGAATATTTTGGTCAGTTTGAGCCGAACTCTCTATAAACTGCTCGATATAGCTGACAAAGGTCGGATTATTGTTGAGAAAGCCGAGGGGTTGACCAACAAAATTTATCGGCGACATGTTGAACATGTCTGCCAAATACTGATTAACTCCCAGGTATTGTCCTTGGCGATTCATCCAGGAGACGCACCCTGGCACCGCATCCAAAACCGCTTGCAGTTGCTCCTTGGCTTGTTGTAATTGTATCTCTATCGTCTGACGGTGAGTAATTTCTTGCTGGAGGCGGATATTCGCTTGTTCTAATTCGGCGGTTCGTTCGCCAACTCGTTGTTCCAATTGGAGATGAGCCTGTTGCAGGAGAAATTCAGCCTGTTTGCGATCGCTAATATCTTGAATCAGAGCAATCGTGTACTCCGAGAAGCCATTAGCGCCACGAACGGCTGACACCGACACATTTACCCAAACCAGATGACCTTGCTTGTGAATATAGCGTTTTTCGGCGTTCAGGTGAGTAATTTCCCCAGTGATCAGTTTCTGTAAGTTTTGATAGCACTCTGTCAGATCATCGGCATGGATAAACAGATGGAATGACTTATTTAATAATTGATCAGCGCTGTAGCCGAGTAGATCTTGCAGCGCCCGATTAGTATGCATGACCCGCCCTTGATCATTCGCGATCGCCATCCCAATCGGCGCCAACTCAAATACGGTGCGGAAACGCGCTTCACTGTCACGCACAGCTTGTTGAGCCTGCTGAATTTCGGTAATATCGCGGCAAACGCTGAGGACGAATTCGACGGAACCATCCGGGGCAAATTCGGGCACCAGACGCGATTGGTAATACCGTTGTCCATGGGGGGTCAAGAAACTGAATTCACTCTCATTTTCCTCACCCGTCTGGAACACAGTTTGTAAGGATTCCTCCCATACTGGGATAACAGAGTCTGGTAATTTTAATTCCCGGTGGGTTTTCCCCAGAAAGTCCTGATAGGGTATACCTGTTTCCTGTTCAATGACTGGATTGACGTAGACATGACGCAGATTGCGATCAAAGCGAGCGACGATATCCGGAGAATGATCCAGTAGGACTCGAAATTCCTGTTCCCGTTGATTGAGCGTGTCTGCAATCTGTTTGTCTTCGGTAATATCTTCGGTAATCGTGGCGAGGAGAACTTGAGAAACACCTGTTTGGCTTTCCCCCCAGGGATTAGGGATGATAAAAGAGCGCGATCGCACCCATCGGATTGAGCCATCAGATTTGACAATTCGATACTCTTGCGGCACTTCACTCGCGGGTTGTTGAGTCCAAGCCGCCGCCACTCGCTCTCGATCCCTGGGCTCAATCCCATTGAGGATACACTGTAGATACCCTCCCGGATGACTCAATAATTGTTCAGGAGTGTGACCCCATATCTGCTCAGCCGCCCCATTGACATATAATAACTGATGCCGATTCACCGAGGTCAACCAAAAGACATCCGCAAAAGGTTCTGTCATCCCACTTTATCCTTAATCTGGCTATAAAAATTGTAAAGACAACCCGGTTGGTTGTCTTCGACAGCGCTATGAAAAAATACGATTTTACGGAATCAGTTTCGGAATTGTCAAACAATTGTCAACAGGGGGACAGGGCGGGAGCAGAGCAAGGTTTTGTCGATGTCCGATAACTTTACTCACACCCGCCCTTGTTGGGGGTAGCAACTTGGTTTAATTAAAGCAGGACCTTTGTCTTTGCTGTACCCCTACCCAAGATAGATTTTGTCCAGGATGTTTACCGCTACTTACCCTTGTGCTGCCATGGACAGGATTAGGTCAATCATGCGATTAGAATAGCCCCACTCGTTGTCATACCAAGCCACGACTTTGAAGAAGTTGGAGTTGAGTTCCATACCTGCCCCAGCATCAAATATGCTAGAACGGGGATCGGTAGTGAAGTCTGTAGAAACAACGGAGTCGTCCGTATATCCCAGAATCCCTTTTAGTTCCCCTTCCGAGGCTTTCTTCATCGCGTCACAGATTTCTTGATAGCTGGTGGCTTTGTCGGTACGGAAGGTGAGGTCAACCACCGAGACATCGGGAGTCGGTACACGGAATGCCATGCCGGTAAGTTTGCCTTTGAGTTCGGGTAGAACTAAAGTGACGGCTTTGGCTGCACCTGTAGAGGCGGGGATAATGTTTTGAGTCGCACTGCGTCCACCCCGCAAGTCTTTCTTACTCGGTCCGTCTACAGTGGGTTGGGTTGCGGTCATGGCGTGAACGGTGGTCATCAAACCTTCTGCCAAACCGAAGTTGTCTTGAATGACTTTGGCAATGGGAGCGAGGCAGTTTGTGGTGCAACTGGCGTTGGATACGACAGTATGCTTGTCGGGATCGTAGCTTTTGTGATTCACACCCATCAAGAGGGTGGGGACTTTTTCTGGGTCTTTTTCTTTAGTGGGAGCCGAGATGACGACTCGCTTCGCCCCTGCGGTGAGGTGCTTGGATGCACCAGCATAATCGGTAAATAGACCCGTGGACTCAACCACATACTCAGCGCCATATTTACCCCACGGTAGTTCTTCTGGATTCTTGATTGAGACGCAGGGGATCACCTTATCGTTGACGACAATGGCGTCGGGTTTGGCTTCTACCTTACCGTTGAAACGACCATGGGTTGAGTCGTACTTTAACAAATAGGCGATACTCTCTGGCGGAACTAGGTCGTTAATGCAGCAAAACTCGATATTGGGGTTTGCTAGTCCAGCCCGGAAAACTAGGCGTCCGATGCGACCAAATCCATTAATGCCGACTTTGATAGGTGCCATGAAATTCTCCTTTTGGTTAATTTGTACTGAAGTATGCCAGGGTATGCTCTAGGGTACAGCGTCAAAGGGGAGCATACTAAGTATCAGCTAATATCAGCGTTCTCAGCAGCATTCGTCTGACCATCTGACATGAACTCTACCCGTGTCTTCTTTAGGTTTTCTTTAGAATGCTCCCTGCTCAAGAGTTAGGTATCTCCTACTGTTTATAGACGGATTGTCAATTCTTTTCAAGCTTGCAGGTTTCGGCAAGATTCGTCAATTGGCATTTGGAGAATCATTTTCCAGGACGTTGAACCTAAATCTGCTAAAACTGATACTGAAAATTTAGTCAAGCTGATCCGGTGTAGACGGATGTTGCCTGTGTCTATCTCTACGATTGAAAAACTTGATTGATGAGCTTGCCCTGAGCCGTTGAGTAGCTCCATTATCCTTCTCGAAGAGAGTTGCTAGCTTGGCATAAGTCAAAGGATGGGATAGGTAGGTTGGGTCGAGGAGCTTGTTACCTCACAAAAAAGGCTAAATCCCTTGCTAGAAACCAAATTTATCTAATCATAAAAATGAGACAAATATGAATAAAAAATGAAAATAGTAGAAAAAGGGATTCTAAATTTAGTTACTAAAAATGCTGGATTAAAACTTTAAATTATGCTATCTTTAAAAATAATGAAAGGGAGTAGCTCCTGGTCATAATATTACCAGGATACCTGAATCAACATACTGGCGGTAAGCAACCCCGGTCTAAAGACACGGAGCTTTAGCCAAATAAGTTAAAGCTGTGCTTACCAGCCTAAGTGCTAAGCGCACTACGTTATCGGCAAGTGTTAAAGACCTACCTGCGGATACGATAGCCAGTTTGCTGCTCTAGAACCGAAAAGTTAAACAGTTTTAAGGTCACTGAAACAGTGCTTTTTGGACAGTTACCGACCGATAACCTTGGCGAGGCTAACTTTACCCCAGAAATGGGTGAAAACCGGAGGGGCAACCATACCCCTCCACCCCGAAAGGGGAATTCAATATTAGAGGCGGTTAAAACCGCTACCGCGCGTTTATCCCCGGTCTGAAGCTTGCCCTCGAGTGAAGCGAAGGGACACGGGGTTTCCCACAACGGAGGCGTTCTGATGACAACCTACCTGAATAACTGGTTTACCTTATTTTACTTTTTTTGGTTCGGAAGCAGTTCCGGGTAGGTGATGCTGCGTTTAAATTTTGTCAGAACCCGGAACCCACAAGGAACCGGGTTTTTTTGTTGTCCACTGATTGTATAAAGGAATTCGTCTGATGTTGAATGCTACACTTGCCACTCAATCCGATCGCAAAACTCTGGTTCATCTTTCGGATCGTATCGCGTTCGGGGGTGAGGAACTGGTGATAATTGCTGGTCCTTGTACGGTTGAGAGTCAATCGCAGATGGAAACGGTTGCGACTCAATTGCAACGCGCCCCAGTTCAAGGGTTACGCGGCGGTGCTTTCAAACCCCGTACTTCTCCTTACTCGTTCCAAGGGTTAGGGATAGAGGGACTAGAGATATTATCTCAGGTGCGATCGCGTCATCAGATTCCTGTGGTGACGGAAGTTATGTCCATTTCCCAAATCGAGTTAGTGGCTGCCCATGCTGATATGCTTCAAGTGGGTAGTCGTAATATGCAAAACTTTGATTTACTCAAAGCCTTGGGTGAAGTTAATAAACCGATTCTGCTGAAGCGGGGACTAGCGGCGACTCTAGAAGAATTCGTCATGGCAGCTGAATATATTCTCAGTCATGGGAATTCTCAGGTGGTGCTGTGTGAACGCGGGATTCGTAGTTTCGATACCTATACCCGGAATGTCTTGGATTTAGGGGCAGTTGTGGCACTCAAGCAGATGACCTCATTACCTGTGATTGTAGATCCTTCCCATGCGACGGGCAAACGGGAATTAATTCCCGCCTTAGCGAAAGCGGCTGTCGCAGTGGGTGCGGATGGATTAATCATTGAGTGTCATCCAGAACCGGAAAAATCCGTATCTGATGCCCGTCAAGCGTTATCGTTAGATGATATGGTGCAGTTGGTTCACAGCTTACACCCCGTCGCCGCCGCCGTCGGGCGAAAAATTCCCGCCCGTTTAGCGGCTGTGTCAGCTTGAGGTTGAATTTTCGCGATCGCGCAAACTAAACAGGGATCTAATTTTTTAGTTGAGTTTTCGGTTAATGCGATCTTCTCATCCCGGAACCCGTTCCGGGATGTTGTCATTTTGTCAGCTTGAAGCTGGATTCGCTAAACTGCTTTCCGCACAAGAAGTATAACTATTCCCATAACTAGAAAACCAACTCCCCACCAAAGAGAGTTGCCAGGGAAACTCTTGAGCAAGAGGGTTACGATTCCCGAAGTAAAAAGCGACCACCCTATCGTTGTTCTATATTGCATAAATTATAGCTAAGCCTCAAAGATTTAATGAACAGGGATGTACCCTGAGATACTGCTTAGGATAGTCTGGAAATCAGATGACAACCTCCATCAATAGAGATAGAGGGATTGCAACTGCTAACTCCAGACAACTCCCAAAATCAGCTTTTGCACACTTAAAAACGCGATCGCACTCGTTCCCACCAGAAACGCAAACCCATACCCCGCTAGAGTTCCCGCCACTGTTATCGCAATGGCGACTAACCGACTTGTGAGTTTGAAACTGACAATCGCTGTGACTATTCCTCCCAACACCGCCCCGACAATGGCAATTTGAGGATTGTTGTCACTCATGCTTCCAGCATAGTGGTCAGTGAACAGTAAACAGTGATCGATAACTGATAACTGATAACTGATAACTGATAACTGATAACTACCTGAATTACCGGGAATTCACGACAGGAATGTGACCATTGATATAGTAGTTTCGGGTTCCTTTAGCATTAAGAGCTTCCCCTAACCGATTCAACGCATGAACGTAAGCGGCGGTTCGCAGGGAAACAGCTAACTCCTTAGCAATTGACCAGATCTGTTGGCTTTCCTCCACAATTTTCTGTTTCAGATGCTCATTCACTTTTGCCAATGTCCAATAGAGTCCACTGCGGTTCTGCACCCATTCAAAATAGCTCACCGTCACCCCTCCCGCATTGACTAAAATATCAGGAAAGACGAGAATACCTTTGCTATCTAAAACTTTATCGGCTTCGGAGGTAATCGGACCATTTGCCACTTCAAAGATATATCGGGCGCGGATATCATTGACATTATCCAGGGTAATTTGATTCTCCAACGCGGCGGGAATCAGAATGTCTACATCTAAGGCTAAGAGTTCCGCATTGGTTAACTGTTCATGTTCAACAATATTGCAAACGGTGTCTTGACAGTAAACCGCTTGCAGGCTTTGACTTGAGGTTTTATACTGACGAATGCTGGGAATATCTAAGCCTTTTTTGGCATAAATTCCGCCTTGAGAATCACTGATGGCGACAACTTTATACCCGGCTTTTGCCAACAATTCTGCCAATACCGCCCCGGCTTTACCAAATCCCTGAATCGCGATTGTGGTATATTGGGGAGTTAGATCCAGTTTAGGCGCTATGGATTCAATCACAAAGTAAGCCCCAGCCGCCGTTGCGCCGTCGCGTCCCACACTTCCACCCATGGTGATGGGTTTACCAGTGACGACACCGGGACTAATTTGACGGCGGATGATACTATATTGATCCATCATCCACCCCATAATCATGGCGTTGGTGTAAACGTCAGGGGCGAGAATATCAACATCGGGTCCGATAAAATCTGCTATAGCGTCAATGTAACCGCGACTGAGGCGTTCGAGTTCTAGCTTGGATAAGGTTTTGGGATTTACTGTCACTCCCCCTTTAGCACCACCGAAGGGTAGATTTAAGACGGCACATTTAAATGTCATCCAAAAGGCGAGGGATTGAACTTCATCCAGGGACACGTTGGGATGATAGCGTACACCACCTTTTCCGGGTCCCCTGGTGTCATCATATCGCACCCGATACCCTTGTACCATTTGTAATGAGCCATCATCCATGCGAACCGGGATGGACACACTTAGGCTCATTTTGGGATGCTTTAAGCGTGCGATCGCATCCTCAGAAATTAAAACATGTTTCATCGCGGCTTGCAATCTGGTGCCAGCATCGGCTAATAATGAATCAGACATTCCATTGTTCCTCCTATTGGACTATTGGGTTGACGACGCGAGAGAATTTCACAGCAAGGCAAATCCCCCCTGGGGTTGGGTTGAACTGGGGAACTCAATCACCAGCGTTAGCCTCAGCATTGTTGACGATTGAAGTTCCTGATGATCAGACTCCAGCGCCAGTGGGGTAATTTTTGGTTTGGATTAAGCAAAACTTATATTAGACGCGAGCGATAGCGCTTACAGATGAACAAAGCAGCGTTTTAATCTCTCCTTTTTCGAGGAAAGATTAAAGCCGATGTGATTTGTCCTTACTATGATTATTTCACGAGACTTGATTAAATTGTTAATAAAGTGTAGTTTTTGTTACTTTTTTAAGATAAAGTTAACATTTAGTCGGTTTGTAGTTGCGCTGTCGAAAGCTGGTATATAGCTCCGACTTATAATATCAGCGCGATCGCTATTCCTCTAATCGCTAATTCACTCTCTCATTTCTGGAATGTATGGACATAAGCATAACCATCTGTTTTCCAGATTGACTCAAAATACTTCCAGTTGATGCTTTGCAGTTTTCCTTTGACTGTAGTCAAGTCAAAGACCCGATAAGCTCTCACTGTCACTCGCCCAATGTGCGTTCCTTGATTTTTCCCGGTGGGGACAATGGCGCGAACAATATCACCTGTCTTAAATCCATGAAACTCTTTGGTGCGAGTTCTAACGCTATGACTGCCATCTTTTTTTCGGCGTGGGAAACCAAATTTATTGATTTGTGCCATTTTCCGATGCCCATGTCCCGTTGCCTTGATTACCAAAGGATTAATGTTGCGAGTTATTAAATTCTCTCTTGTTGATTGTCCTACGCTTGCAGCATCCAGCCAATGGGTTTTCGGTAAACCTAGGCGGGTACGATTAAACTTTGTCCTGCCACCTGTCCCCGTTTCAACAGGCAAACCCGTAGCCCTTAGCTGTTCTTGCAACGCCCATCGGGTAGAGTTGACGGCAGCAGTATCCTTAAGGGGACGTTTGGCTTGAGCTAATATTCGTTGGAGAACATCCGGTTTCTTTTTGAGAAACTGCTCTACAGATTGGGTTCCTTTTTTCAGGTTACATGACTCACAAGCTAGACATAAATTAGAGATTCGATTGCTGCCTCCTTTGGATTTGGGGTAGATATGTTCAATCTGTAAGGGAACACCGGAAACTCCACAGTAAGCACACTTGCGGTTCCATTTGTCCAATAGATACTCCCGGACTTCGTAACCAAAAAGTTCTCCTTGCTGATACTCAATACCAGTTATTTCCGGGTTATTGAGTCGCTGAGTATCAAACCGTACCAGCTCTATTGAAATACTGGAAATTGGAGCCAACTTTCTCAACCGATTTACCCAAGTTAGAGTGGTGTCTACCCGATGTTGGAGACTAGGAGCCAACCAACCTGCGGGACGTTTGCGGTTGAATCTAGGGCGTCGGTATCGAGTATGACGATTGCGGCGGCTACGACGAATCGCACTTCGACTGGACAAAGCCAATTGAATGGCAATTCCTCTATGGCTTAGTTCAGCCGCAAATGCGACTCGGTTTCCTTCTAAAATGGCTAGTCCAGTTACTCGGGAGCCCGGATCAATTTTTAGTCGATGTTCCGTAACAATGGGCTTTTTTACCTCCTGTTTCAAAATAATGGTGAAGGGATACCGTTTCCACACAGCCGCCCTACCAGAAGAAAGAAGCTTTCTGGCTTTAGCGGGATGACAACTGTTGAGCGGTTCCTGGTTTTGACTAATTACGAAAACTCGCATAATACGAAACTCCTATTGCTAGGGTAAATTGTGCCTCGTCAATGTTATTAAGGCTTGTTTATCCTCGCGTCACTGGCTATACCTAAATCACCTGTTTAAACGAAAGACGGCTTTTAGACTATGAGCTGGCAAGCACTTATAGATTCCATGACCCTAATAACGTAGCGTTTGCTTAGACTGGCTATCTGCCCGTAGATAGATCTACCCATTCTCTAATCAAAGCCAATCCTCAAGGTGAGCAGGTCAGATTTGCTTTCTTGATCAATTGAGAGAGTCCCTACAGTAGCTAAACCTGTGCCGACAATTAACTTATGAATTATTAATACTGTTATCTATCAACCAAGTCGATAGCATCTTTGTCAACTCCTGATTAAGCACCTTATACCCCCTGCGGTTGATATGCAAAGTATCGTAAACGTATTGGCTTTGCACTTGCTGATTCTCACCCAGGAGCGAATAGGCATCTAAAATTAAGACATTTTTGGCTTTTAGCGAGTAGAGGTAAGCATTGACTTCTTTAACCGCTTGGGCGACATCAGGTGACCAAAAGGGTTGACGAATCAGCGGAACCGGACCAATGGGAAAAATGGTTGTTAATATCACAGTTGCATCACGGCTTAGGGAACGAGCGACAATCTGTTTAATATTAGCCTTGCAGTTGCTGATAATGGTGGCTTTTTGGTGAGGAAATAGTGGGATTGCTTTTAAGTCGTTAATTCCCACTTGGACAACGATAATATCGGTTTTTAAGGGTAAAATATGTTGCTCAAAACGTCCCAATACCTGAGTTGAGGTTTGATTGCCAATGCCGCGATTAATAAAAGAAAAGCCATTGAGCTTTGCTGGAGAAACCCACATAGCCGCTCGCGAATCCCCAAAGAAGACGACGGTTACTGGGGATGTAGTTAATGAACTATCGGGCAATGAATCGTTATTAAATGTTTGTAGTCCGAAGGGATCGAGATTGGTTTTATTTAGCTGTAGGTAGTATGATTTTGCTTGGGATAATAGAAATATATTAATAACCAACGATAGAACCAATGCGACCAAACTCAATAAAAACGTTAACCTAAATAACCGCTGTCGTTTCTGCATCTTGGCAAAGAATTAAAACCATGTAACTATATTTAAAACTTAAAGATAAAGGCAATTAAACTTTACTGAATAATACCAAAACTTGAATCTTGGGCTTAAGCTTAAGTTAGTACCATTCAAATCAAGTGTTTGAAAGCTTATTATCGGGCTGGATTGGCTCGAAACCCTTCAAAATTTCTTTAGGAATTCCCTGTGGGCGCATCGTAACTAAATCCACCCACACCCAGATCGCTTCGGCAATAACTAAGGGTTGCACTTGTGCTAATCAATGAATTTCATTAGAACTCCTCCGTTGTGGGAAACCCCGTGTCTTCAGACCAGGGAGGAACACGCGGTAGCGGTTTAAGAAGCATACTTTTTTAGGGGGTGAAGGGGTATGGTTGCCCCTCCAATTGTCTCCCATTTCTGGGGTAAAGTTAGCTTCGCCAATGTTATCGGTCGGTAACTATCCAAAAAGCACTGTTTCAGTGACCTTAAAACTGTTTAACTTTTCGGTTCTAGAGCAGTAGACTAGCGGGAGCATCTACGCACCATCTCTTGAACACTTGCCGATAACGTAGTCAGT
>NZ_JAVJZI010000065.1:0-17262 GCF_040223135.1 Coleofasciculus sp. G3-WIS-01 | reverse complement strand
TTTGCGGTTTGGGTTCCGCCGAGTCCCGGCGTACCTGATAAGTTGACTTCGACTTTGCCGCCGCAAGCCAACTGCATTGTATCATACTATCCTGGGGTGTTTATCCGGATAAAAGCCGTCCTAGAAGGACGGGGCTTCAGACCCTTTATTTCCGGTGAAAATTGTGGGTTCGGGTAGGGACACGGCATTGCCGTGTCCCTACAGGTGGTGTGACTACGGTATCTGAATCCCTTCAATTAATCCGCGATCGCATCCGCCTCTTTATTTGCTTGAGGCTTACTTTAACCCCTACAGGACTTTTGCTCTTACTTAGGATAATTTCCTTGATTACTGCTGGAATAATAATCCGACATCCTACCCTATATGTCGGCACATTTTCCCATTATGAAGTAATCATAAAATTAAACCACTATCTTTGTCAACCCCTTAAATCGGATTCTTTTGCCAAAACCTGCTTTTGATAAAATTTAGTGGATTTTTGCCTTAATTCTAGGTTATCCGAATCCCTTCAGTTAATCCGCGATCGCATCCGCCTCTTTAGTTGCTTGAGGCTTGCTTTAACCCCTACAGGACTTTTGCTCTTACTTAGGATAATTTCCTTGATTACTGCTGGAATAATAATCCGACATCCTACCCTATATGTCGGCACATTTTTCCATTATGAAGTAATCATAAAATTAAACCACTATCTTTGTCAACCCCTCAAATCGGATTCTTTTGCCAAAACCTGCTTTTGATAAAATTTAGTGGATTTTTGCCTTAATTCTAGGTTATCCGAATCTGAATTGGGTGTGTATGTTCTAACCCCGACGAGTACGTATTCTGGGATGACATCCATCCAAGAACATTCTACTGTGAAAATTGCGGGTTCGGGTAGGGACACGGCATTGCCGTGTCCCTACAGGTGGTGTGACTACGGTATCTGAATCGGTTTAATTAATCCGCGATCGCATCCGCCTCTTTATTTGCTTGAGGCTTACTTTAACCCCTACAGGACTTTTGCTCTTACTTAGGATAATTACCTTGATTACTGCTGGAATAATAATCTGACATCCTACCCTATATGTCGGCACATTTTCCCATTATGAAGTAATCATAAAATTAAACCACTATCTTTGTCAACCCCTCAAATCGGATTCTTTTCCCCAAGCCTGCTTTGGAGATAATTTATTTTGACATCAGTAGGTTGGTGAAAATCAACCCAACTCCATTAACTTATGTAAACCCCCCTCAAACCCTTACAAAGGAAGTAGCTTACTTCTCGGTCCCTTGAGTATAAGGAATGACGAATGACAGACAAATGACAAACTACCCTAATCTTCTCGCCTAAATCCGCCCCTACCAAAAGACAATAATTTTAATCGGTAAAAATAAAAATTCACCTATCCTTTACTTAATTTTTATTCAAACAATTTCCTATTTTCATCTCTATCTGTGTCGGCTACAGTGTAAGAGAACATCCCATTAGGGTGACATTAATTTTCTGCAAAAGTTTTGTCAGACTGTGCCACCTGAACATCCGGAATGTTCTGATAAATCTCCGAAGGACAGAATAGTGACGGGAGACAGATATGAAACTGAAAACAAAATTTATCTCAGGCTTTCTCGGGGTGGCATCGCTGGTCGCTGTCTTGGGAATTATTACGATTCAAACGAAGAAAAATGTTGATGATAAATTCAATCAGATTACCGAGGGTACAACCCGTCAACTGGTGGCATTAAACCAGATTAAGGCAGCCTCCTTAAGGTTAACCAATAAAGCCTATAGTTATGCTGTAATCGAAGGAAAATCTACCGAAACATCGCCAACAGCTCAAGAGGAGGAACCTGAAAAACAAGCCAAAATTGACTTTCAACAATCTGTTGCGGCTCTAGATCAGTATTTAGCCGAATTTCAGTCATTTTCCAATACGGCTCAAGCTCAAAGTTTTTATCGGGAATTGAAAGTCAGCAAGCTACTCTTGGCAAAAATAAGCCAGGAAATTTTAGCCTTAGATGACACCAACTTCCAACGGGCTGATATCTTGGCGAAACGACAAGCGTTGGAGAATGCTGAAGACCAATTTTTAGCCGTTGTTGATCAAGCAATTACCTTTCATACTAATACTCTAGAAGAAGAAAATCAAACAGCGAATCGCAGTTCAACCTACTCGCTAATTATTAACCTCACGGCGATTACTGGAGTTGTCGCCGTATCAATTATTTTCGGTATCGTTTTAGCTGATCGCGTCACCAAGCCGATTGTTAAGCTCAAAGAAGCCGCCTCTAAAATTGGCGAAGGGGACTTCGATACCTATGTTGAGGTGCAAACCAAGGACGAGCTGAGTGTTTTAGCTGATGCCTTCAATCAGATGAGTAAACAGCTTCAAGAAACTACAGTTTCTAAATCCTATCTAGATAATATTATCAGTTCTTTGAGTGATGCACTCATTGTGCTGAATAAAAATATTAGAGTAGAAAGTTTTAATGAAGCCACATTATTCTTATCCGGTTATTCCCCCAAAGAACTGCGGGATCAGCCCTTAGATAATTTCTTTAAAGAAGATAACTTTTTAGCTCATTTACAAGCCAATGACTCTCAACAAAGTGGGTTTCTAGGTCGGTATGAAACCACCTTCTTTACGAAAACAGGTGACCCCGTTCCCGTATCGGTTACCGCCTCGGTGATGAAGAATTCAGGGCACAAAATTCAGGGAATCGTTTGTTTAGTCCAAGACATTTCTGCTCGCAAACGGGCAGATGAGGCACTGCGCCGCCAAGCGTTAATGTTTGAAACGATTTATGATGGCGTTATTGTCACAGATTTAAATGGTCATATCCTAGACTGGAACCCAGCGGCAGAACGTATTTTTGGCTATGAAAAAACCGAAGTGTTAGGTCAAACCTGTGGTATTATCTACCAACCCGATGCAGCCACCGCTTTAACTCAACAGATGCTGGATAGTTTACTCCGTGAAGGACGCTGGACACAGGAGATTGAATTTATCCGTAAAGATGGCAATAAAGGGGTTTGCGAAACCGTGGTTGTGCCGTTGCGGGATGAACTAGGTAAACCAATTGCCGCAATCGGGGTTAATCGGGATGTCACAGAAAGAAAAGAGTACGAAAATAAACTGGTAGAAGCGCGGGAAGCAGCAGTCGAAGCCGCCCGGGCAAAAGCTCAATTCTTAGCAAATATGAGCCATGAAATCCGCACACCGATGAATGGAGTGCTGGGAATGAGCGAATTACTCTTAACCACAGATCTTAATCCCCGCCAACTGGATTTCGTTAAAACCTTGCAAGTAAGTGGTGAACATTTACTGGGCGTGATTAATGATATTCTCGACTTCTCCAAACTCGAAGCTGGAGAAATGCGCCTTGATATCGATGAATTGAATATTAATCGGTCCTTGGAAGACGTCTTAGATTTGTGTTCTCCCCAAGCCGAAGCCAAGGATTTAGAATTAGCGTTGTTAGTGGATACCGATGTACCCCGACGACTGATGGGAGATGTTGGTCGCTTGCGCCAAATTTGCACCAATTTAGTGAGTAATTCGATTAAATTTACCGAGTCTGGCGAAGTCGTGATTCGGGTGTCGGTTCATCAGGAATTGGCGGATCAGGACAAAATTCAACTGCGATTTGCGGTGCGCGATACGGGAATTGGGATTCACCCAGAGGATAAACGGAAACTCTTCCAAGCCTTCTCCCAAGTCGATTCCTCCACCACCCGCAAATATGGGGGAACAGGTTTAGGGTTAGCCATCTGTAAGCAACTGGTAGAAATGATGGGGGGTGAGATTGGCGTCGAGAGTCAACTCGGTGTGGGTTCGACGTTCTGGTTCACAATTACCTTTGGTACAGTAGCGGCGGGTACCCAGGAGAACGATCGCGATCGCATCTTTAGTAATTTACCCATTTCCCCCGAATCTCTGCAAGGGAAACGGGTATTAATCGTCGATGATCGCCCGATTAATCGCCAAATTGTCAAGTATCAGTTAGAAGCCAGGGGCATGGAGGTAGATGAAGCCGATAATGGTATTATTGCCCTCAACGCCATGCAAGCCTCTGCCGAAGCGGGTAAACCCTACGATGTGGCGCTACTGGATATGAAAATGCCCAAAATTGATGGATCTACCCTAGGACGGTTGATTCTCGCAGAACCGGATTGGGCAAAAACCAAGTTAGTCCTAATGACTTCGATGCACGCCGGGGATTCCGCCCAACCTTTACTCAAAAGTGGGTTTGCCGATTATTTAGTTAAACCGGTGAAAGAATCTCAGTTGTTGGAATCATTACAGAAAATTCTGGCGTCTGAGATTCCCGCCACCCTGTTCAGTACCCAATCAGCTATCCCTGACCCCTCTCAGCCTGCACCCCAATCCACTTGCCTAAAAATTCTCCTGGTAGAAGATACACCAATTAACCTGAAGCTGGTGCGCCATCAGGTGCAATTATTGGGACATGAGTCTGAGTCGGCAGAAAATGGTCAAGAAGCCCTTGACAAAATCGCCCAAAATGACTACGACATTGTGTTAATGGATTGTCAGATGCCCGTAATGGATGGCTACCAGGCAACCCAGACACTACGCCAGCGAGAAGGCACAGACCGTCATACAATAATTATTGGCATGACCGCTTACGCCATGCAAGGCGATCGCGAAAAATGTTTGGCAGCGGGAATGGATGACTATCTAAGTAAGCCCGTCATGGTGAAAAACTTGGCACCGGTATTAGAGCGATGGTCATCAGTCGTCAAAGGAGTCTCACCCAAACCCGAACGTCCATATCCGGCTCAATCCACGAGTAGTCTACTCTCTGATGTGGTGGACTGGAAGCGTCTCAAGGAAATCTCTGAAGGTGATCCGGCATTTCAACTGGAGTTAGTCCAAGGCTTTATCAAAGAGGGCGCTAGTTTTATTAACCAGGCAAAACAGGCATTAGTCGATAAAGACTGGGTAATGGTTGCCAATAAAGCCCACCAACTTAAAGGTGCCAGCGCCTCAGTCGCCGTGCAAACTATGCCCGATGTGGCGGAGGAACTGCGACATCAGGCAATCACCAAAAATGCGGAGAGTAGCGCTAAATTAGTTGGGGAGTTAGAGAAACTCCTTGAGCAGCTAAAAGGACATATCGACCTAAATACCACCTCGCTGAACGAGGAACTACCCCGCAAAGGATGGGATTTTCAACAAGAGGTTGCTGCATTGGCAGCAAAGACATCGAAATTGAAAACGGAAACTGAACAACAAATCCCACTAACTCTTTTGTTAGTGGAAGATACACCAGTTAACCTGAAATTAGTCCAGCACCAAGTTCGCCTCCTCGGTCATCAGTGGGATTCTGCGGAAAATGGTGAAAAAGCCCTGGAAAAATTGGCACAGAATGACTATGACATCGTGTTAATGGATTGTCAGATGCCGGTGATGGATGGCTATCAAGCCACGCAAACCTTACGGCAACGGGAAGGTACAAACCGTCATACGATTGTGATTGGCATGACCGCTTATGCGATGCCAGGGGATAGAGATAAATGTATCGCGGCGGGAATGGATGACTATCTCAGTAAACCTGTGATGGTAAAAGAACTGAAAGTCATGTTACAGCGATGGTCGTTGGTGGTCAAGGAAAATAAGGCGAAACAAACTAATTCGATAGACAGCCAAAATAGAGCGGAAACGACGACAGATCCCGTCGATTGGAGTGCATTGTCAGAGATTTCTGGTGGTGACCCCGAGTTCCAGTTGGAATTAGTAAAAGGATTTATTAATGATGGGTCAAGCTTTCTCACCCAAGCCCAGCAAGCATTAGCGGATCAAGACTGGGTAATTTTGGCAAACAAAGCACATCAACTTAAAGGTGCTAGTGCGTCTGTAGCGGTGGAATTAATGTCAGATTTAGCCTGTCAACTCAATGATCACGCCCACGAGAAAAATCTAGAGGAGGCGAAGCAATTAGTGAGTCAGATGGAGCAAATTATGGCGCAAGTTAAGGCGTCGGTGGAGAAGAAAGCAGCGGCGGGATAGGAAAAGTTTTGAGTTTATATGCACTGATGTGCATTAGTCAGACTTTACCCAGTTACCATCTAGATCACCATTCGTAAAGGTACGATAGTATCGTACCCCTACGGCTCTCCCGTCGTCCCTCAACCCAACCTACTCTCGTTGACATGCACTCCTACAAACTTAGCTTAAGTCAGTGACATTTAGGCTAGAGATTGCACGCACTAACACGATACAATAAATCATCACGAAGATTTCCCCATGCTAACCATCCCACAACTCCACCCCCAGGGAGATGTCCTATCGGTGCATTCTGATTAAATATCAGCTCATTGTAACTCTGCCACCGATTAGATACCCGCCATCCAATCCGATCAGCAAATGCCATTAAATCCTTTCCTGATTGCTCATAGATTCGCTTTTGAACACTAAAACCAAATTTACCACTGCTGTACTTAACCCAAAGTTGATCAATCTGCCTAAGTGCATGACAAGGAAATTGCTGAATATCTTGATTCGTTAAATAGCCGCGTTTATCTGCACCCGTAATCTCCAGGATAATTGTAAACGTTTCCTCGTCTGCTTCTCGCCACCGTCCTGCTGCCAATAGTTCGTTGAGTTTGGTATAGTTTGCCCCTTCAGAAGATCTTACATTATCTTCAAACATACGCTTTCTTGTAAATCAATAGACAGTATAGATTTGATACCCTGAATAATCTATTCGGTTTTACTGTATAACTTGATCAATCATTCCCTGTCCGAATCAGAACGATTAAGCTAACAATACATAATGACGTATATCTGGCGGTGAAGCGAACAACTCTTCGCCTTCTAAAAACGCTTGCTGAATGTGAGCCGAGTCCAAATGTAGCCTCCAAGCTTGCTCACTTTCCCATTCTGCGACAAAGGCAAACTCCGTGGGAATCGCTGGACTTTGTAATAACTCGTAAGTGATACAACCGGGTTCCTTGCGCGTCGCTTCAACAATTTCTAACAGCAGTGCTTTGAGTTTCTCTTCTTTTCCTGGACGCGCTACCACACGAGCTAATACTCGGATTGTTGAGTTGACCATGATTATCAATCCTCTGCGTACATCTCCTCACCTATAAAAGGCTACCGCAGTTCGGGGACAACGCGATCGCAAAAACAAAAATACGGCGGAGCAACTCCCTGGATGAGAGATTTCCCGCCGTTATTATATTATGGAAAAGACTAGAACATTTGTTCTAAAACCTTTTGAAAAAACGGGTCAACCCCAAATAAATAAATTGGTTAACCCGTAAGCTTGGGAACGCCTAGATGGACTATTTTTGTACCACCAGTTTAACGTTGGCATTTTGTAAGCCACGTTGTTTGACCTCTGCTAAGGTCTTGTTAACGGCGTACTTCTGGTTGATCGAGTTGATCAGTTCGGTTTGGTTGTGCTTTTTAGCAACACCCCACAGGTCAGCAATCAGGTCAAAGGAACCATCGCCATTGCGGGACCAACCGAGGTCATACTCGCCTTCGAGAACAGCAACGAGGTCTGCACGAACCCGTTGACCATTGTAGCCGCGCACATCAGCTTCCGTTTTCACGGAAATACCCAGATCGCTCAAAGAAGCCTTTAAGATTTCGGCATCGGTGATCTTGGTACGCAGAGTGCTAAAGTGAGACATTTTAGATTTCCTCCAGTAGAGATAGAAAACAAACGACAACGTAGCTTTTTTCTTGGGTATGCCGCTGTTACATTGCGGCGTCTTTTGAAACTGCTAGCAAGTATTTGCTAGCCTTTCCTCCTGTTGGGAGCAGGAGAAAGCCTGTTAGAACTCCATTCGCTGATATTCAGCCACGGAGGATGCAGCAGGTCGCGCTCTCTGTCTTGCCCAGTCCCTCAGGGCTGTGACCTGCTCAGTCATTGTCCGAGAAAGCGGTAGCGTTGCTTTGATTGCCGCTATAATATCCAGTTGGGTGAATTCCCGGTCTTGTGCAAATGCCTCGTACATTGCAGCGATGAGGGCTTGCTCAATTTCTGCACCGGAAAAACCATCACAAATTGTCGCCAACTGTTCGATATCAAAGCGCTCTATATCTCGACGCCGCTTACTCAGATGAATCTTAAATATTTGCTGACGCTCTTCTTTATTCGGTAAGTCAACAAAGAATATTTCGTCAAATCGACCTTTGCGGAGAAACTCTCCCGGTAGTCGTTCTACTCGGTTCGCTGTCGCCATGACAAATACAGGCGATGTTTTCTCTTGCATCCACGTTAAGAAGGAGCCAAAGATGCGGCTAGAGGTGCCACCATCGGAGTCAGCCGAGCCACTGCTCCCCGCAAAAGACTTGTCAAGCTCATCAATGAAAAGGATGGCGGGTGAAATCGATTCTGCTGTTTTTAGGGCATTTCTCAAGTTGGCTTCTGAGCGACCAACCATAGAACCATCATAAACCCGACCCATATCTAACCGCAACAGCGGTAGTCCCCAAAGGCGAGAGGTTGTCTTGGCAATGAGAGATTTTCCGCATCCTGGTACTCCCAGAATCAGCATCCCTTTGGGTTGGGGTAAACCATACTCTCTTGCCCGTTCGGTGAAGGCGTTTGATCGCTGTTTCAGCCATCGCTTTAGCTCTTCTAAACCACCAACGGCATCAATGGTTTCATCCTCTTCAATATACTCTAAAATACCATTGCGACGAATGAGCTGTTTTTTCTCAGAAAGAACAATATCAACTTCCCCTTCCGTGAGACGCCCTGCTTTAACTTGGGCTTTGCGATACACTTTCTCAGCTTCATCTCGCGTCAGACCTAATGCCGCTTTCAGGAGTTTCTCCCGCGTTTCCGTAGTGGTGCGACGCCCTTTGGTTTTTTCCAATTGCTGAGACAGCACTTGGTTGAGTTCAGTCAAATCAGGTAAGGGGTAGTCGAGAACCACCACTTCCTTCTCTAACTCGATCGGCACCTGCTGCATGGGAGACATGAGTACAATCGTCTTCTGAGCTGCTTTGAAGCTCGCTATAGCATCCCGCAGCCATCGGGTTGTTGCTGGAGAATCAATAAACGGATGTAGATCCTTAAATATATAGATACCAGGTTCTTTTTGCTGAATAACCCATTGAATAGCAGCTTCTGGAGAGACTGTATTGTGTTGGGTGACGTAGCGTGATTGACCATACTCCACAATCCCATGGGTGACAGTCCACACAAATACGCGCCGTTGCTGATTTTTATTTTGAGCAATCATGGCTATTGCCCGTTCTGTCCGCTCTTCCTCTGACGTCACCAGGTAGATTAGAGGGTATTGAGCTTGAATGAGAATACTTATCTCTTCTTGCATGACTATCGACCTACTTAGAGACGGCACAACCACTGCCCAAACATTGTTAATAGAACTCTCGCAGTTAGCTGTTTTTGTACTGTTTTTGTAACACTATCAACAAGGAACGAGTTCCTCTTCGCCCTGAGAATCGGTACGGGAGTTAACTTCTTCTCGCACTTTCTCCACAGGCAGTTCATCATCCAGAAGGCTGGGTTGATTGTTCAGGGAAACCATATCTCCATCTTTTATAACCACTGAGCTAGAACATTCAGGGCAATTGTATACCCGATGAGTGTTTCCGTAGGATGCTTCTACCTCATCAACCACTTCCGGGTGGCGTAGATAGAATACGATTGCTCTCTCGACCATCGCCGACATTGAGTCTGAATCAACGGCTGCTCTAATTTTGAGCTGGCGATGAAGTCCTGGTGGAAGATACAACGTAACTTTTTGCTTGTCTTGCATATGATTTTCAATCGTTTTACCCGGGTATGTATGCCAGATTATCGCCATTTTTTCTGGCTGTCAATACCTCAAGCCAGTATGACGGCAATTTTGTAATATTTCTTTACACTATCCAGTTCTCATACCAGACTGGGCGGATAAATCTAAGGTGTGGGGGAGCAATTGTAGAGACTCCTAGGCGCAATAGAGCCAAATCCGCATCACCGACTATAGGGGTTCGTAGTTGCGCTGTCTTCGCCATCATCCTCCGCATCACCAACGACAAACCTTAAATTGTATGCGGCTATCCATCTAGGGGACACAATGTTTGTAAAATACGGAAGTGCGATCGCGCCTGCTGCGTTACTTGGGTACAAACCATGTCCTCAGAACTTCCCTCCCCGACTAATTCCCCCACAAATTCCCCACCCCTGCGAGTGGTGATTGTAGAAGATGACCCCATGATGCAGCTTGGCTTAGAACAATCCTTATCCACTAACCCCCAGCTTGAACTGGTGGGACAAGCTGAAGATGGCTATATGGGCGTGGAAATGACCAAACAACTCAAACCTGATATCGTGGTCATGGATATTGGTTTACCGCGTTTAGATGGGATTGCTGCTACTCAGCAAATTAAAGCGGAACTCCCTGAGGTGAGAGTGGTCATCTTAACCTCTCATACCACCGATCGCGAAATTATTGCCTCCCTATCTAGCGGCGCTGATGCCTACTGTGTTAAAGGATCAAGTGTAGAACGATTACTCCAGGCGATCGCAGCGGCGGCTGAAGGCGCAACTTACCTCGACCCTCAAATTGGTCGTCAAGTTCTCAAGCATTTGTCTCCCCCTTCTCCCAAAGGTAATGTTTCCAATTTGTCACAACGGGAGCTAGAAGTCTTAAAACTGATCGTCGAAGGCTATAGTAACCCAGAAATTGCCGCTCAACTTTACCTGAGCGCCAATACCGTTAAAACCCATGTACGTGGGATCATGAACAAACTCTCGGTTGATGATCGGGTACAAGCGGCGGTGGTGGCGTTGCGATCGGGAATAGTTTGATTGTCATAGCCAATGATGTGCGACGAAGTATTCTGCTAAATTTTACTAAAATTTACACTTTTTTATACTTTTGTAGTATAGTAGCTACAGATAGCTACTCGATAAGGAAACCTGCCGATGGCAGATATCATCCATAACCAGAGTGTATAGGGATGAATCCTTGTCCACTTAATGTCAGACTATTGTTGAATTCTGAGGTATCCCAGTTTTGTTGTTAGCTTTGGCTCAAGTAAACTCTCGCCAACCTGCTACGACGTTAGTCGTATGGAAAGAGTACTGAGTACGGCAAATAGTAATCGAGGTTGAACACAATTCCCCTAGGATTTGATGGCACAGCCAATTTAATCTGTACATTGGCAGTTTTGTCATCAAAACTAGACTGTTGAGAGTTTTTTCGATCGAATAATGACTTCCAATCTGTTTCAAATAGTTTTTACCGCTCTAAATCAGCGGATTTTGGGGGCTTGCAATCAACAAAAGCCTGGATTAAACCAATATCTGCAATGCTGTAGCGCTCAGACTTTCCCCCTGTTGAACATCTCCATAGGACAAACCCTGACCCTATCCATTGCAACCTTCAAAAAAATCATGGTTGGTAATATAAGTAAAACGGGTAATGCGCTCAATCTTTACTTCCTGTCAGGAGAATACTGACTGGGTTTTCCAGCCTTTGAGTAACGAGATAATCTTAGAGTAAGCCAAAAGTCAAAGGGGAAAATCATCACTGTGGACAGCCTAAAACTCTAAATTCATCGAATCTATCAAATTTATTTTCTCATCCAAGTTGCATTGGGATCGGGAATCGTACCACTGTTAATAGTAAACACCTAGAGGTAGTTGCATGAAATCATCACTCGTTATCCTTTATCATCGCGAACCTTATGACGAGGTTGTGGAAAATGGCAAAGTGCATTATCGGGCAAAGAAAAGCCCCAATGGTATTGTACCAACCCTGAAAAGTTTCTTTGCCGGCGTCAATCAAGGCACCTGGATTGCTTGGAAACAGGTGAATGCTAAGCAGAAAGCTAACTTTGAGGAGCGGATTGTTGTCGAAGGTGAAGGGAACTACAACGTTCGTCGGATTCCCCTCTCCGCCGATCAGGTCAAGCATTTCTATCACATCACCTCAAAAGAAGCATTTTGGCCCATTCTGCATTCATTCCCCTATCACTTCACTTACGAGACATCAGATTGGGAAAACTTTCACACGATTAACCGTCTATTTGCCGAAGCCGCCTGTGACGAAGCAGCAGATGATGCTCTAATTTGGGTGCATGACTACAATCTATGGTTAGTACCCTACTACATCCGGCAGCTAAAGCCGAATGCTCGGATTGCGTTCTTCCACCACACTCCCTTCCCCTCTGTAGATATTTTCAATATCTTACCTTGGCGGGAAGAAATTACAGACAGTTTACTCTGTTGCGATATCGTTGGCTTCCATATTCCTCGCTATTCAGAGAACTTCGTCAACGTGGCTCGCAGCCTGCGCCCGGTAGAAATCCTCAAGAAAGAACCCGTACCCAAGCATATCACCCCCACGGGAATCGCCTTGGCTGAGCCAGAAATGACCACGCAGCTACGATATAAAGATCAATTAGTCAACCTCGATCCCTTCCCTGTCGGCGCTAATCCTCAACAAATTCTCTCCATCCTGCATAAGCCAGAAACTCAAAAACGGTTTGAGGAAATTAAAGAAAGCTTAGGCGATCGCAAGTTAATTATCTCAGCCGGACGAGTAGACTACGTAAAAGGCACTCGTGAAAAGCTAGAAGCCTATGGACGCCTGTTAGCGCGTCGTCCGGACTTGCATGGCAAAATTAATATGCTAGTCACCTGTGTAGCCTCAGCATCTGGAATGCGCGTCTATAAAACTGCCCAAACTCAGATTGAGCAGTTAGCCGGAAAAATTAACGGGCGGTACGGGAACTTAAACTGGCTACCGATTATGCTATTTACCCAACCCATTCCTTTACCGGACTTACTCTGTTACTACAAAGCCGCAGATATCTGCTGGACAACTCCCTTGAGAGATGGTTTAAACCTGGTGGCGAAGGAATATATCATCACCCACGAGAAAAAAGAAGGTGTATTAGTCCTCTCCGAGTTCGTCGGTGCAGCCGTGGAACTACCCGATGCCATTTTGACCAACCCCTACTCCGTCGATCGCATGGATGAATCGATTGATCAGGCGCTGGCTATGTCTCCGGAAGAGCAAAAGGAACGCATGGCAAAAATGTATGACATCGTAACTAAGTACGATATACAGTGCTGGGCAGATCACTTGTTTGAGATGTTTGAGAAAACCAAACCTCAGACAGCGAAGCAACCGGAAGCAGTGGCTGTTTGATCTGTAAGTTCCAGGGACGTTTTGAGTTAACGTCCTTGTCGCCCTTCCCTTATCTGTTCATTTTGCATAGTCGCGACTACTGTGGAAATTAGATTAGATGTTACTCAAACGGGATCATGCGTGATTTTCAAACCATCCAGAGCCAAACCTACGATTTAATTGTCATTGGAGGTGGCATTAATGGTGCTGGTGTCGTCCGAGATGCGGCTTTGCGAGGTCTTAAAACCATTTTGCTGGAGAAGGCTGACTTCTGCGGTGGTACAACCAGTTGGTCAACGAGATTAGTTCACGGTGGCTTGCGCTATTTGGAATATTTTGAAATAGCCCTAGTGCGGGAATCGCTACGGGAGCGAGAAATTCTCCTGCATACAGCCCCCCACTTAGTCAAGCCCCTAATGCTGACGATTCCCATCTACAGCGATCGCTCTCGTCCCTATTGGAAAATTCAAGCGGGGATGCTGCTCTATGATATCTTGAGCTTCGAGAAAACCCTGCCCCCCCACCGGATGCTGCCCAAACAGAAGTTTAATCAGCTCTTTCGCCATCTCGATCCCGATGGTTTAGTCGGTGGAGCGCAATATTATGACGCTCAGGTGGCGTATGCGGAGCGTTTAGCACTAGAGAATATTATCTGTGCAGAACAAGCGGGAGCAACGGTTCTCAACTATGCACAAGTCACCCAATTGCAGCGCCAAGGTGATCGCATCACCAGCGTTACGTGTAAAGATGCCTTAACCGGAGAAGAATTCACCATCCGAGGGAGCGATCGCGCCGTGGTGGTGAATACAGCCGGTCCCTGGGTAGATCAGGTTTGTCAGTCTGGGGTGCAAAATGGACAATCAGCGCCCATTGGTAAGGATAAAAAACTCGGTCCGACCAAGGGAAGTCACATCATTGTCCCTCCCTTCCCCGGCGCTCCCGAAACAACCTTGTATGTAGAAGCAAAAACGGATGGTCGTCCGTTTTTTATTGTGCCATGGTTAGGTATGTATCTGATTGGCACCACCGATCTGCGACATCAAGGTGCCCTAGACTCAATTAAGGCAGACAACGAGGAAATTGATTATTTACTCACCGAAACCAATCGGATTCTGCCCACTGCCCAATTGTCCCGCCAAGATGTTAAATTTACTTACGCGGGAGTACGTCCTTTGCCCAATGCAGAGGGGAAAAAACCGGGCAGTGTCACCCGCAGCCATATTCTCTATGACCATACCCCAGAGGGTGTGAACAATCTAATTTCTCTAATTGGCGGCAAAATCACCACCTATCGCCAAGTGGGTGAAGAGATGGTGGATAAAGTATATCGCAAGCAGGGACGATCTGCCCCCCCTTGTCCTACTTACGACAAACCCTTACCGGGAGCCATTTTACCCAGTGATCCGCGCCTAGAAAAAGCGCTGCAAGACTATCGCACCTCATTACCCCTGGCGACAATCCATCACCTGTTTGATATATATGGGGCTAAGGCGTTGGATATTTTAGCGCTAACGGACGAGGAACCGGAATTAGCACAAGGGATTACACCGAACTTGCCCGATATTAAAGCCCAAATTATCTATGCGGTGCAGTCGGAATTTGCGCGGACGTTGGTGGATATTGCCCGTCGCCGTACTAGCTTAGCCATGCATACCAACTATGGCTTTGATATTCTGCCCGTGCTAACCGACACCCTGTCTCAATATGGGGGCTGGAGTTCGGCACAGTGCGATCGCCAAGTTGAGGAGTATCGTGCTTATATGGAAGCCAATTGTATTCCAGATTACGTGATGGCGACTCAGAAACAAACACAAACAGTGAGTTGATAATCTTTTTAAAGGCAAAAGAATGCATCTGATTCTTTTGCCTTTGACCATTAACTTGACCTATAAATTATTGAGTTCAATACATCAAATCTATGGTGAGCAATCTGACAAATTCTCAATCCAGCTCATCCCAAGCTGATCAGAACCCACAAGCCAGTCAGGCTCATGCACAATCCACGCGCCGACCTGCACCAGAAGCCACCCTCGCCATTCTCGGCGCTGGTGCTTGGGGTCAAGCCTTGGCAACGATTGCTAGACATAAGAATCATCAGGTTCGACTTTGGTCTCGCCGCAGCACCGAATCCCTAGAAGAGGTATTGGCGGATATTGATATGCTAGTCTCTGCGATTCCCATGAAAGGGGTAGCGGCGACGGCGGCGAAGATTCAAGAAATTGGTTTACCGGATTATGTGACAATTATTACCGCCACCAAGGGATTAGACCCAGAAACGACTCGTACCCCTTCTCAAATCTGGGAAGCCGACTTTCCTAACCATCCGATTGTGGTACTTTCAGGTCCAAATCTCTCCAAAGAAATTGAGCAAGAACTCCCCGCCGCCACAGTGGTGTCGAGTACGGATATGGCAGCCGCTGAGGAAGTGCAAACGGTATTTTCCTCCAGTCTCTTCCGAGTCTACACCAGTCCAGACCCCATTGGTACAGAACTGGGAGGAACTCTGAAAAACGTGATTGCGATCGCGGTGGGGGTTTGTGATGGTCTAAAATTGGGTACCAATGCCAAATCTGCCTTAATTACCCGTGCGTTAACTGAAATCCTTCGGATCGGGACTCACTTAGGAGGACAAACAGAAACCTTCTTCGGATTATCGGGCTTGGGCGATATGCTAGCTACTTGTAGTAGTATACTCAGCCGTAATTATCGGGTCGGCTACGGTTTAGCCCAGGGGAAAAAATTGGAGCAAATTCTCGAAGAATTGCAAAGTACAGCCGAAGGGGTAAATACAGCCAACGTATTGGTTAAAATTGCTAATCGAGAGCAGATCCCCATACCCATCTGTCGGCAAGTTTATCGCCTACTCAACCATAAAATTACGCCCCAAGAAGCAGTAGAAGCATTAATGGATCGGGATTTAAAGGCAGAATTTTGCGATCTGTTCTAAACATAAGTCCGCTCGCTCGTAGTAACGCTGTCTTGCCGATAGATTTCGCGTCAACTGTTAGAAGAGAGATGGCGATGGCTCTTAGTTGCTCCACACCCTTTATTGCAGGACAGATGACACCGGTGTCTCGTCTTGCGCCCTTGTAAATGGCGTCACTGAGGATTATCCCTTGATCAGGTCTCAGGCGGTGACAAAGGACAAATAAAATACAATGAAATTAGTTGTCGCTCCCTGACCGACTCATGCTAGAGTACAACCCATTAGATTGCTTACCCTGTGCAGAAGAGCTGCCTGATTCTGACGATACGCCAGTGGATAATGAACTGCAAGATTTGATTCCCTCATTACTTAAAGCTGTTTTGGCGCTGTTGTGGGAGAATCGCTGGGATTGGTTCTTTGGCGTAGACATGGGAATTTATTATCACGCCAAAGAACCAGCGATTGTACCCGATGGGTTTTTGAGTTTGGGAGTACAACGATTTATTGATGAAGACTTGCGCCTGTCTTATGTGTTGTGGGAAGAGCAGGTTGTACCCATGTTGGTACTGGAGGTAGTATCCCATAAGCGTCGCGGCGAATATAGCAGCAAGAAAAAAATCTATCGGGAAATGGGGGTACTCTACTATGTAGTGTACAATCCCCTGCGGCGTCGTAAAGCCCCGTTGGAAGTGTATAAATTAGTGGATGGGGTATATGAGTTACAGTTTGGTAATCCGGTTTGGTTATCGGAAATTGGATTAGGGATAGGAACAGAACGAGGAACCTATCAGGGAATAAATCGAGAGTGGTTGTATTGGTACGATGAGCAACGACAAAGGATATTGACGCCAGAAGAACAGATTGCTCATCAGCGACAACGGGCAACAGAGGCTGAACAATTGGCTCAACAAGAGCGACAACGGGCAAAATTGTTAGAGGAGAGACTGCGATCGCTAGGTGTTGATCCAGACTCTTTGTGATCACACAAGTGACACCGATTGAATCACGCTCTGCTGTGGACTAACGCTTAAATGACACAGATTGCCATTTTTTAAGTAAACGTTTAATCAGGGGAGGATAACTATGATTTTTATTAATCCCAAAACGGATTTTGCCTTTAAAAAGATATTTGGCTCTGAGCAAAACCCAGAAATCCTAATTAGTTTCCTGAATTCCCTCCTCTACGGCGGACAAACCCGAATTACCTCATTAGAAATTATTAACC
>NZ_JAVJZI010000246.1:0-34341 GCF_040223135.1 Coleofasciculus sp. G3-WIS-01 | reverse complement strand
AACTAGCATTGAATCGACCTCTCAATGTGCTTTTTACATTATAGTAGATGTGTGTGTAATCAATTGTGTGTACTGATGAAAACACAAAGACTAGATATGAGATTAACTAAGTATGAAATGCGACAACTAAAGGAAGAGGCTACCAGGCGGGGAATGAGCAAGTCTGAGTTGATCACAAGCTTGATAGCTCGTTTAAGAGCACCTTTGTAATTTGGTCATCTACGTCCCTCCGATGACCCGCCTCATATCCCACGCTTAAAAGACGTGGGTTTTACGGCGCTTCTATAACCAAGGATTGGTGGAAAGGGTTGACGTTGGCGTTTTATATATACAGCGTTTTATATGAGTTGTTAACCCGATGACGACAGCTATATAATCCCCAATCCCTGATCCCCATTTTAGGCTCTACAGCTCAAAGGGCGGTAAAAAAGCTAAATGACACCCCACACCTCCAACTATGCCTAGGTTTCAAGCCGCTTACCCGCCCCATCAAGACTCTCCGGTTTCCTGAGGACCAAAACGCCCATCATCCCCCCAGCGATGGGATAGTGAGTGGCGTGGGCAAATCCAGCCTGGTGAGCAAGTTTAACTTGCTGCTTGCCGTTGGGAAATCGCTCTAAGCTGGGAGTGATGTAGGCATATTCTTGTTCTAAGCCCAAGGATTTGGCACGGGGTACGACAATTGTGTCTAGATACCATTGCTGAAACTGACGCAGGGGTGAGTGTTGGGGACGATGAAAGTCTAAGATAGCCGCCTTTGCACCCGGTTTGAGGACTCGGTACAGTTGTCGCAAACAACGGGGAATATCGGTAACGTTCCGCAAACCATACCCCATGGTGGCGCCGTGGAAAAAATTATCCTCGAAGGGTAAATCTAGAGCATCTGCTTCAATCCAGTGGATGGTTAAGGGGGGATAATGATGGGTAAATCTAGCTTTAGCGATCGCGAGTAGCCCAGGAGAAAAATCAACCCCATACACCTGACCCGTTGCACCCACGTATCGGGCTAAAAGTTCAGCTAAATCGCCACTACCACAGCATAAATCCAAACCAATCTCACCGGGCTTTAGGTCACACCACTTTACCGCCATCCGTTTCCAGATCCGGTGTTGACCCAAACTTAACCACTGGTTGAGTTGGTCGTAAACCGGGGCGATGCGATCAAATAAATGGCGGATCTCTGATGGGTCATTGGTCATTGGTCATTGGTTATTGGTCATTGGTCATTGGTCATTGGTCATTGGTCATTGGTCATTGGTCATTGGTCTCCCAGCTAAATGTCGGCAGGGATCGCCCATTATACCCGTTTAGGGTTAACGGGTGGCTGAAAACACACAGGATTGTGTTCATTTCTCGTGATTGGAGTAAACAACCCAAAGTCGTGTAACCAAAAAAACCTGGTCGGGCATCCGTTGTGGAGAAATTCTAACATTTTTTAACATTTTTTGCTTGACATTTTTTATAAAAAAAATTATATATAATTGACAGCCATTTAAAACGCATCTACCAAAAGAAATAAAAACAAATGCCAACAGCTAATCTTTCGGAAAAGCTTCTCAAAACCTATAGCGATAAGTCTTACCAGCACACCGCGATGGTGACTCACAAAGGAACTGTCATCGCCTTTGCGATGGATCATCAACAGCGTATTCGCTACGCGGTTTTGAATATGTCCAAAATAGATCCAAAAAAGGGGGAGTTTGATGCCGCTTATTGGCCCGAAAACCCAGAAGAACTCCGGTTTCCTAATGAAATTACTCAGGTAGGCTACAGCGTCGTTGACAACACCCGGATGCCAACGGTAAAGGCAGATACTCGCCAAGAAGCAGCGAATCCGAGTCAGTTATTACCCAATGAAGTGGATCACTTTCTGTCCACAACCGCTCGACTGACAGCAGATGCACCGTTCCAAGTGTTTTCTGATAATCACCATATTTTTGTCTTCCGTCAGGCAATTGCCGCCAATGATCCGAATGCGGTTAACAAACTCAACAGCGGTGGTGCATCAGGAGATCCGAATCGTCCAGACAGTGATTTTCAGTTAAGCGATGGCAATAAGGTAGCGATTGTAGACCGGACGTTATTGTGCGATCGCTTCATTCTCTGTGGTAATATCCTACAACCCAACCGGGAAGTCCGCTACCAGCGCAGCCGCCACAAAACCCGCCCTGCTAGTCAAACCGATAGCCTCGGGGCGAAGGATATGGAAGGGAATCCCTTCTTTGAGCCAACCCAAGAACTAGCGTTTATTCGCAACTTAACCGCTGGGGGCTTTACGGTATTGCAACTGCCCACCCAAGTGAATGGGATTAAACGCTGGCAGTTTTTTGCCCACAATAGCGCCACCCAGCGCATTGATGCCTTTAACTTAGAAGTGGCTGGTGATGGACTGTTTAATCCCCAAGGCACCCAACTCTACACCAGCCCCGCTCCTCAATATAAGGATGCGGTACTAGAACGGGAACCGGGAGCCGATCCCTTTACCGGTGCGGCTTTGGTCCCTGTTACTCAAGCCACAAACCATGCCGAAACCGCTTTAGGGTTTGATGGGAGCAGTAACTATGTTGAGGTGGTTCTCAACCCAGCCTGGACACCCACCGCCTTTACGATTGAGATGTGGGTACGCGCCGCACAGCAGGATTTGCCGGAATCGGCAGGAATTTTTGCCTCTAGTAATAGTGCTACCACAACTGGCTCATTTCAGATAGATAGCGATGGGGCAGGGAACTGGCGGTTCAATCATGCAGATGGGTATTTTACCATCGGCGCGATCGCTCTCGACTGGCAACATCTCGTGATTGGCTATGATGGCACGACTCTCAAAGGCTTCTTAGATGGTACAGAAGTCCTGTCTCAAACCCTGACGCTTTCTTCTCAATTTACTCACGTCCGACTCGGAGCAAACCGTAACGCAGATAACCTATTTGCCGGACAAATTGATGAAGCACGGGTGTGGGGCTATGCCCGGACAGGGTATGAGATAAACAGCGATCGTTTGCGGCGTTTAATTGGTAATGAACCGGGGCTAGTGGGTTACTGGCGCTTTGATGAAGGGGCAGGTAATCGGGCTTTTGATCAAACCGATAAGGGTAACTATGGCACCATTCACGGTACACCTGAGTGGGTGGCTTCTGATGCGCCCATTGGCGATCATCCGGGAATGCGTCGCAGCAGTTTCTCATTCACAGATCGGACAATTGTGGATTCATTGTCAGCTAAACTGTACTACCAGCAGGAAGCAGTGGCGACTGGGTACGACGGCAGCAGCAAACCGATGAAGAAAAGTGCCCGCGTCATGGTAGCCGCCGCCACAAATTCCAGCAGTGGCGGTGATCCGGCGGTAGCCACCCTGGATTTTGCCGTTTCCCGGGAAGGACGACTGCCAAGCACACCTGATGCGATCGATCTGCCTGTGCTGGAACAACCTCAAGCTAGTGATGATACGGCAGCCATTTCCAGTCTGGAAGGGGAAATTCGTACCCTGACGGATGATATTGAGCAGCTTAACCAGGAAATTGCGGTTATACAAAGCGATGTTGATCGCATTCCGCTTGAGACTAGTATCAAACAAAACTTAGAGAGCGAGATTGCAGCTCTGCAAAACGAGAAAGCTTTTGAACAAGCTAACTTTAAAAATCACTGGTGTAAGTTAAAACTCACTTGCAACCAAAGGTATCTTGTAGTAGAGGCTGCAGATGCAGGTTGGGTTTACGCTTCTCCTAATGATCATGAACACGGGGATCGTGTTTACTGGCGCTTTGCTAGAAACAATGATGGGAGTTTTTATATATACAACAAAGGGCGAGCCGGGATATTGGTTCGGGGGGAGCCATGCCACGTCCTCCAAAATCGGACAGACAGTTCTACCGTACATTCGGTTTCTACTAACCAGATTCGGATTGGGACGAGTCTAGAATATTGGCGTTCCTGGGATGGTAATAAGTATGGAGGTCTTGGTCAGACTACCCCATACGATAACAGCATTCTAGAGGTGATCCAAGGTGATCTATGGAACACCACTAGAATTAGTGAAATTACTAATCAGATCAGCCAAAAGCAAACACAGCTTAATGCTCAGACCACGTTAGTGAACAGTCTAATTGCTCAGCAAGCGCTTCTCTCGACGAAACAATCTCTTTTCTTACAAAAGCAGAACAATCTAACTGATAAACAAAGCGAGTTGAGCGTATTAACTGGGGGCGAAAAACAGGAAGTTCGCTTACCGATGGGGCTTGTCCATATTGATGCTTCTGGCTTGACGGTGAACGGCAGCTTAATCAAGTTTGCTCCGAGCACCCATACACCAACAATGTTAGATGGAGCAACGGGAGAGCTTACCCTCTACTATCCCGATGACTCTGGACAGTTCATGGCAGCCTATTTCCAGACTCTAGTGGCACGAACCCGCTTGCAGTTTGCTGAGAGTGGCGTAACGTTGCTAGCTCGTTCTGCAGGCAGCAACAATATGACCGCAACCATCAGCGATGGTCGCATAATTAACACTTGTACCCTGGTGATTACGAATCCCGATCGCGGCATCACGGAAACTTGGACGGATTTGCCCCGCGATCCCCAACTGTTTACCGATATTCTGAATGGCACAGGAGATCAACCAGCAGACGTCACCGCCACCGTGAGTCCGTCAGCTTATAGTGTTAAAGAGCGATCGCTGCAAGTGGTTGCTTCCGCCCAAGGGCAAGGAGAATACCAAGAGCAAACAGACAGTCAGACAGCCTTGAACTTGGATGGGCAAAATGACTACGTGGATCTGCCGCCAGAGATAAGCACCCTGATTAATCCGGAAATCACCATCGAGTTCTGGGCAAAGGGGGGTGCAGGGCTGCCTAAAAACACTTCCATTATTGATGCCAACAATGCCGCAGGAGAGCGAATATTCACCATTCACTTTCCTTGGAGTACTAGTTCGGTGACTTGGGATGCAGGAGATGCTGGTAATTGCGATCGCCTACAACTATCCGTTCAAGATGCTGATTACAAAGGTGTTTGGGTTCACTGGGCGTTTGTGAAAAATGCCACCGACGGTACCATGGCGATTTACCGCAATGGTAATCTGGCAGCCTCTGGAACTGGAAAAACTCGCAGCATCGGAGACTTTACCATGATAACTCTAGGTTGCATCCCGAACTCTAGCGATGATTATTATTGGGACGGTGAGATCGATGAATGTCGCATTTGGAGTTCTGCACGCTCTGAAGCCGACATTCTGGCTAATATGAACCAGCGTTTAAGCGGGAAAGAAGCTAGTTTGGTGGCTTGTTATAGCTTTGAAAATGGCAAAGCCCGCGATCGCAGCCGCAATGCTTACCATGGAACAGTTCACGGTGCGCCAACTTCTGTGGACAAACCCGATGCCTTACCTGCACTCACTGCCACTACAATTTTAAATGGGGTAGTCAACGGAGACGCAACCGTCACTCCTGGACGAGACAGCCTTTGGATTGCCAACACACCTGGACGTGCCTACTACTTCAGCAGCAATAGTGATTTGCTTTCGTTACCTAGCGCCAAGCTAGCTCAAACGGCGATGAACTCGGATCTAACGGTGGAAGCCTGGGTGAATCCCAGTGACACGAACCAAGGAACCTCTCGCTTAATCCATCACTGTTCTGCTGATGCCGCCTATACTCTCGCCTTACAAAAAGCGACACTAGACTCCTCTCTACTGTGCAACGGAACTAGCGATTATGTTGAAGTTTCCTATCGCTCACAACTCAATCCCAGTCAATTTACTGTATCTTGCTGGGTCAAAGTTACGGGGGGAGACAATAATTATCGCTGTCCTGTTTGCTCCCGTGGTGACAACCCACAAACAGGATACATATTCTACGCGGGTTCAAATAACAAGTGGCAATTCTGGTGTGGGAACGAATCTGGTAGCTGGCAGACTCTTACTGGTTCAGACGTACAAATCAATACCTGGACGCATTTGGCAGGGACTTACGATGGTCAGACTATGCGTTTCTACGTCAATGGTCAATTGTCTGATAGTAAGACTACCACCTTTTCGCCTAACACGAATTATCCACTGAGGATAGGTGCAGGCGCGACAGAAAAAGCTCCCGAGTTGTATTTCCCAGGACAAATAGACGCGGTAGCAATTTGGCAACGCGATCGCTCTCAAACCGAAATTCAGGCGGACATGAATCGTCGCCTCCAGGGTAATGAAACTGATTTAGTCGCTTGCTACACCTTCATCAATGGTGAAGCCCAAGATCGCGGACCCAATGGTTATCATGGCACAATCCACGGTAATCCAACTGTTACTGCGGCTCCAGACCAACTCCTAACTTACGTGCTGATTGCTGGCGTCAGCCACGGAACGCCAGGAAACCACCAGGGACAACGCTGGCTCAAGAGTAAAGAAACCCTAACCCCTGAACAGTGGCATCATATCGCCTTATGTTTCCGCCAGTCTCACGGGCTCAGCTTTAACGGACAAAGCCACCTCGACTGCGGCAATAATCAAATGCTTGATATTGGTGAAGATCTCACCATCGAAGCCTTTATCCAGTTCAATAACCGGGGTAGTAGTCAGGGTATTATCGGTAAAGGATTTTTTGATCAACAAGACAAAAGTGTTCCTTACCAACTCAAAGTCGCTGGTGATGGCACGTTAGAATTCACCTTTGAAGATGCCGACGGTGGCAACCATACCTATTACTCGACTCAAGCCCTAACCCCTGGCACATTCTATCGGGTTGCCGTCACCCGCAAGAAGGGCACCACTCAACACCAAGAGGAAGGCGACCAAACCATAACAATTGATGGTCAGAACAAAACCATCAAGGCGATTAAATCCGTTACTGTAGACGAATGGTTCGACATTACCTTCTATATTAATGGTGTCAAACGGGGAGTAGACCGCTACGACGGCGAAGCGCCCCTGGGTAATGATCAACCCTTAGAAATTGGTCGTTGCCAATCCTCCCCCCGTCAGATTTCCTATTTCCAGGGCACCATCTCCGAAGTGCGGCTTTGGAACAAAGCTCGTGACGAGAAAGATATCGGCAAAAACATCCAAGGCGGTGAGTCGGGTTTAGTCAGTTGGTGGCAGTTTGAAGAGAACGAAGGCAACGTCGCCATTGATAGCAAGAGTAACAACCATGGCAAAATTAAAGGTGCCCGTTGGGTGCGAAATCCCGATCCCAATGGAAGTCCCTTTTACCTGTTGTTAAATGGTTTGCCTCTCGCCGCACACGCCCTGACATCGGGAACTCCCAATTGGGGCGATGCCCAGTTCAGTATGGCGGGTTACAAACTCAATGGGGCATCCCAGGACTGTTTCCAAGGTATCCTGGAAGAAGTTCGTATCTGGCGCACCCTTCGCACCGATGAGCAAATTGGCGACAACCTGTTCACCCGCCTCAAAGGGGAAAAACAAGACCTCCTCGCCTACTACACCTTTGACGACGACTCCAGCCGTAGCGATGCGACTCAGCTCAACGATAACAGTTTGCGGGGGAATCATCTGTCTGTACCCAGTGGTGATAGCAAACCGCTGATCTTCCTCTCCACTGCACCCATTAGCAATGATACGGCAGCCGTCCGCTCTGCCCTTGCCAGTGTCAGCACCGACTTCCACGAACAAATTGACAGTACCCCATCAGTTGTCGAATATGCTGATTTACAACGGGACAATCAGGGCAACCTGGGTGGTGTCCTCAAACGCTGCTACAGTTACTTACAAAACGGTCAATGGTGCTTAGTCACAGGCTACAAAGTGGGCAATCTGGTGACGGAATGGATTGGACAAGCCCAATTCGATCCTCAAGTCATTGGTTACATTGAAGGTGTACCCCCAGTTCCCAGTGAAAACCTGACGGGTGGGGTTGTCAGCTCTCGCTACGATTTGATTGAGGAAGTCTCCAACATCGAAGTTGTGGAAAGTGAAACCGTCACCTATACCCTTTCAGCCTCCAAAGAAGAAAGTTTTGATCTGGGATTTAAGGGGGCAGGTTCCTACAGTTCAGGTTCCGATGATTTGCTAATTACAGCTCCCTTGGGTATCGGTACGGCGAAAAAATTAGTTCAGGCGGAAGTAAAAGTAGGTGTGGAAGGAACCTTTGACACCTCGAATAGCTGGTCTCAGGAAGAAAGTTTAGGCACCAGTATTAACCGCACCCGCACCATGTCTGTTGCTCTGGGCGGCTCTCTGGAAGGAGCAGGACTCGGACAGCAGCTTAATCCTGCTGTCGGGCGGCGCGTTCAACCGGGAAATATGGGCTTTGCCCTAGTCCAATCCCAAACGGCAGATATTTTTGCCCTGCGCCTCGCCCACAACAACGCTCTGGTTTCGTTCCGGATGCTACCCAATCCGGATATTCCCATCGACTGGAATATTATTCCCTTCCAAATGAACCCTCGCTATACCAAGCAGGGTACATTGGATGGTCGCGTGGGCTACGATGAACAAGGCGCTGTGGTTCTCGATCCCGATTATGTCAATGCCCGTCAATATGGGGAATACAGCTACTACAAACCCAAAGAAGCCTACGCCATTGAACGACGCATCCAACGGGAAGAGCAACGCCTGCTCAACTATTACCAAAACTCAGATACTGAGATTGCGGAAACCGGGCAGATCATTGGTGCCGCCGCCGGTGCCGCCGCCGGACTTATGGCTGGTCCGTTGGGTATGGCTGTTGGGGCTGGGGTTGGTTCCATCGTCGGCGGGTTTGGTGATGCCCTATCTCAAGGTACTTCCCTCGAATTGCCCCAAAAATTTGCCAAACGCAACTTGGTGAATACCTATGTCTGGACAGCTGATGGTGGCTTCTTTGCCGAAACCACTGAAACCACTGATGTTAAGAGTGAAGTCACGGCTGGCTCTTTCAGCTTCAGTGGTGCCGTAGGTGGCAGTTTCAGCACCGATGTGGAAATTTTCAGCATTGGTTTCAATCTGGCATTTGAAGCTTCAATCGGTGGTGGTTTCAGCCTCACCAAAACTAAAGCCAAGGATACAGAAAAATCCTTCAGTATCGAGGTGAATGTGGATGTTCCCGGTGACTTACAAAAGACGGCTCCAGATGCAAATAATGAATGGAAACCAGTCTTCGATGATCATGGCAATGCTGTCACCGCAGCGGGTAAAGTTGATGCCTATCGCTTCAAGACATTTTATCTGGATAGCTCGGATCGCAACTTTGAAGATTTGTTTGGCAAAGTCGTTGATCCGATTTGGTTAGCGGGCGATAGTCCCAATGCTGTGGCGTTACGTCAAGCCCAGCAATCGGACAAAAAGCCCCCCTGCTGGCGTGTATTCCATCGGGTGACGTTTGTCAGCCGCATTCTCCCGGATTTCCCTGACTTAACCGAACCCCCCCTGGAAGCTGTTCTCAAGGCGCAGGACATTGACAGCAATTGGCTGTTAATTCAGAAGTTGGACCCATTTGTCCGCAGCAAAACTCAGGATGCTGTTGCCTTTGCTGATGCTGTACGCCAAGCCTTGAATACTTATCTTCCGGAGTTAGCACCTCATAGTGATGAAATTATTGACTATCTCAAGATTTACTATGGGATTATTGACTGATCTGATTCTGGATTAAGACCTACCTGTAGGGGTACGGCAATGCCGTGCCTCTACGATAGGTGATACCTTGGTATAACGCACAAAATTGGGATGCTCCCAAATCATTACCCAGCAACAGTCATGGTTAATGGGGGAGAACGTCACTCAACGACTTGTCGCGATCGCTAAACCCACCTGCTGGGCTGATAGGTGGATGAGTTTTAGCTCATCTTCACTCAGTTTACACGCCTGTTCTCGCCATTGGAGTGAGAGTAGCCCTAGAAGTTCGCTGCGGTGGATAATCGGAATCAGCAGGTGGGCTTGAATGCCGATATCCTGATAATAGTCTGTGGCAACTTTTGGAGTTGCACCAGGGGTGTTGATCCAGACTTGTAGCTGATGGTTAGCGATCGCGTCTGCTAAGAGGGGATCGGAGTTTAGGGGGTTGACAGAAAATGCCTCTTTGGTGTAGTAACCTCGCAAATCCATCAAGCGATCGCCCTCTACAAGTTGCAGGATACAGGCATCTGTGCCAAAGCTGTCGCTAAATACTTGGGCGATTTGGGGCAAGCTGGTTTCTAGGCTATCTGATCTTTGTGCCATCTGTACCAGAGTTTCCATCAGTGCCATTTGAGCATGAGCTCGCTGCAATTCCTCGGTGCGTTGCTTCAGGAGTTCGTAAGTTTGAACTGCCCGTTCCACAACGGTTTTGAGTTCATTCGGGTCCCACGGCTTGGTGATATAGCGGTAGACTTGTCCGGCATTAATGGCTTCGACTAAGTCTTCGACATCCGTAAACCCGGTTAAGATAATCCGCATGGTATCGGGAAACTGGGGGACGGTTTTGCTCAAAAACTCCGTTCCCTTCATTTCTGGCATCCGCTGATCAGAAATAATCACGGCGACTTCTCCCTGATTAGCCAGAATAGAGAGGGCTTGAGCGCCACTTTCGGCTCTGAATACACTAAACTGACGCCGGAAGGTGCGGTAGAGGAGATCCAGGTTATCGGGTTCATCATCTACCACAAGCATTTTAGGTTTTTGCGATCGCTCCAAACTCATGAACTGACGAGTGATACTATCAAAATTAGGGTTCACCTTGTCCATAACACTACAACAAACTCCAAGTGTGAGTTTGAACGGGCGAGCCACAAGGGGAAGGCGATTTTTGCTTTCAGCACTGCCCAATGATGTAAACTGTTCTAACTCGAATGTCAATGACTTAAGGGTTTATCCTCAGGAGGCGAGGGTTTCTAGAAAACTCTGTACCGACGACAAACTCATGTTTTGTCAATGCCATTTACGTTTAATTTTTTTATCTGCCCCTAGCTCAATATTAATTGGTTTGTCCCTAGCTCAATCCTAATCGAATCAATTCTCTTTCCCTCTCCCCCTGCTACCCCTGCTACCCCTGCTACCCCTGCTTCAAGATCTCTCCTACCCCTTGCCTTGGGGAGCCCCTAGCTAGTTGTGGCTTAAATCTATTACTATTTAATCACGAGAAATTCAAGACATCTGGTAACTCAAAAACACGGCAACTTCTTCTTCCCATTATGACTGAAATATCACCCGCAAATCCTCACCATAACCCTCAAGCTAACTCAGAGACAGTAGATGCTGATGCACTGATTCAGTTGCTCAGGCGCAAAGAACGTAACTGGGTGGAGTGGGGAAAAGCTTGTCAACAACTCCAAAGCGCTGGCTATAGCTCCCAAGCCATTTTTGAACAAACGGGCTTTGAGCCAATCCAACAGAATCAAGTCATTGTAGCATTTCAGGTCTATGAAACGTTAGTCAAAGCTGGGGTATCGGAGGCGGTGCGATCGCGCTTTGAACGGACAGGGAGCGATATCCTATATGAGTTGCGGATTCTCACTCAACCGGAACGGGCTGCAGCGGCTGAGTTTATTGTTGCTAGAAATCTGGATTCTGATGGCGCCCGTGAGGTGGCAAAAGCGATGAAAGAGTTATCCCGTCGCCGTACCCCACCCGAGGGATTTTCTAACCATCCTGGTGATGCTGTGGCGTACCAATACTGGAAACTTGCCCAACAACAGCAGAATTTACAGGAACGCTCGCGGCTAGTTGCACGGGGGTTAATGTTTGCTCATAGCCAATCCTCGCGTCAAGAAATTGAGCAGTTACTCACAGAACCCTTGGGGGGTAGCCGCCGTCGGGCACCCCGTTTGCCTTTCTATCGCGTCGAAGATAGTGAACAGTTACCGCGACTGCTCTCCTTGGTGGGTCAATTTCCGGTAACCACCGCCGAGTTCCAGCAAGTGGAGGCGGTTGAGACAAAGGGGGCTTTTCATATTATGGACGCTTCCCATCAGCAACAGATTGTCGCTATCCCTGGTTGGCAAATCGTCTCAAAGGCACAAGAACCTGTGGCAATTTTGTGTAACAGCACTCAGCTTCCCAAGCAAGAGAATGAAAAATCAGAAGCGGTTTTGCTCATTGTTGACCGAAAAAACACACAATGGGATGCCGATAGTTATTTTATGGTCGATCAATCGGGAACCTTAGCGATCGAGTGGTTTTCTGAACAGCCCGATATACCGTTATTGGGACAGATAATTCTCGTGTTGCGTCCTAAGAAAATTCTCGATGAACCCTTGAGTCGGGATCTGTGGCAAATTGATGAATGAAGGTTTAAGGGGGTGTAGGGTGTAGGGGGGAGTGATCGGTATCACCGATCTACCGGAGAATTATCACGTTATGTTGGTGAATTTTGAGGAATATTAACTTAACTTGACTTGATCGATGTTGTGCTGCAGTTGTCTATGCAATCTCCTATTCTTCTTCCGGGCGCTCTCTCGGAACTCTTTGCACAAGCGACCAGTTCTGGCTACATGACGAAAGCTGACCGTTACGGATTGATGGCAGCGATTTTAGGTGAAGAGCTCACCACAGAGGACAAATGTGTTATAGATCGCTTACTGCGGGCGGTACGGCGAGGACGGCTGCATTTGGCAGATGAACTGTCTGCTGTGCTGACGGATTCCCAAGTACCGTTCTCGGCGATGATTTTAGCTGGCGGAAAAAGTTCTCGCATGGGTCAGGACAAAGCCTTGATTCCTATTCAAGGTAGACCGTTACTCAGACAGGTTTGTACAATTGCCCTTAAATGTACTCGTGAAGTTTTTGTGGTCACTCCTTGGCCCGAACGATATCGGGAAATTTTGCCGAAAAATTGTCATCTCATCCAAGAAATGCTCCTGCTAGGAGAGGCTCAATCCCACGGTCCTTTGGTGGCTTTTGCTCAAGGATTGACTCAAGTGAAACGGGATTGGGTTCTTTTACTCGCCTGTGACTTGCCCCAACTTCAAGTTGATGTTTTGCAAGGTTGGGTCACTGACTTGACAAATACTCCCAAAGATGCAATTGCTTTGCTGCCCCGAAGTCCCAAAGGGTGGGAACCTCTGTGTGGCTTTTACCGACGCCGATGTTTACCCCAATTGATTGAGTATATTAATCAAGGAGGGCGCTCCTTTCAAAAATGGCTCGCACAGCATCCCGTTCAGGAACTTCCGGTTCGCGATCGCCAGGTTTTATTTAACTGTAATACACCCGAAGATTTGAAGGCTGTCAATTATTCATTAAAGCCGAGGGTATAGGTAAGTTTTTTTACTTCACACAGAAACTATTGTTAGGGGTGAGTTTCCTTGTATCAAATTTAATCGACAATTTCAGTGTTTATACGTAAATGTAAAGATATGTTGCTTCTAAGATTGAATCAGGTTATGATGAGTCGAGGTTAAAACCTTTCTTCCAAACGGTAAAACCAAGTTGTTCTTTAGCACAAAAAAGCAAACATGAAAAGACATTTAGTTGCCACTGTTGTGGCTGGAGCGCTAGCATTTGGTGTGGGTGAGGCTCAAGCCGCCACGATCACAATCGACTCCTTTGAGGATGGGGAACAAGATGTCTCGGCGATAAGAGGGACAGTTCTTGATTCGGTGACGGGTTCAACGAACGAAATCGTGGGTGGAGAGCGCGATGTCCAATTGACAATTTTAAATAATCGTTTCAACAATCGGCTAAATGCGGAAGTAGAAGTACTACCCCCACCTCCATCCGGGATTCTGGCTATTAGCAACGATGCTGGAGTCACCAGTGATACACTGATTACCTGGGATGGGGTAGACGAAAATGGTCTGAATCTAGATGTGACCGGAGGCGGAATGAATAAATTTTTCCGTTTGGATATACTCAGTGTTGATCTGGGCGCGGAATTAACCCTCTCTCTTGACGGCACGGCAACTCTAACTAAGAGTTTATCTCAAACCTTTGATCCAATCTCTGTTATCTTCAAATTCAGTGAGTTTGAGAATGCAGGAGCTGTTGACTTCAGCAATGTGCAATCAATTTCATTGGATATTACAGGACCGGAAAATTTTGATTTGATCGCTGATTCCTTTGTGGCTACTGTCCCTGAACCGCTTACCATTCTGGGTTCAGGTTTAGCCCTAGGATTTGGCGGTCTGCTTAAAAAAGAGTATGACAAAAAGCAGAAAAAAAGTTAGTCCAAGCATTGATACAGAATCACAGGTGTTTTGACAGAGATTTGTGATTCTCTGAAATAATAAAATACTCCTTCAGTCGTTAAACTGGAGGAGTTTTATCTGGGCTGTCGCATTGGTGAAGGAAGTGCTAATCCAATTAATCATCAATTTAACTATTGACATAAAGTCGTTTGTGTGTATCAAGCTGGCTGATGGGTAAACTAACAGTCACTGTAGTGCCATGATTAAGTATGCTGTCTATGTGAATCTGACCATGATGATTGTCTACAATAGCTTTAGCGATCGCTAACCCTAATCCGGAACCCGCAGTATCATGGGTTCTGGCGGGATCAATGCGGTAGAAGCGATCAAATATCAGCGGTAATGCGGTTTCAGGAATCCCGATCCCATTGTCGCGAACTTGAACTTGAATCCAGGAGGAACCCTGTCGTCCACTTTTAGTGGAACGCTTAACCAATTCGAGTTTTACCTGTACCCATCCTTCCTCGTCTTTGTCCGTTTTGGCTGGAGTATATTGCACCGCATTACTGACGAGATTGGTAAATAAACGCGCTAACTGATTCCAGTCGCCCAGAATGGTAAAAGCCTCGTCATCAGGCGATTGTAGCGGTTGCAGAGTGGTGATGCGATCGCGTGCCTCTGAGTCAGAGGTGGAATCAACAAATGATTCAGCATTCACATCATTGTAGTTTAAATCAAAATCAGGGGTTTCGGGCAAATGAAGCGAGAGAAAAATACCTTTTTGATCGGCAATTAACTGTTGTTCTTCAATCACTTCCATCAGCAACGCATCCAAGGGGACAGGTTGCCATTCAGGTTGTACCATACCACTATCAACCCGCGCCAAAAATAGCAAATCATTCACCAACCTTCCCAAGCGCTGAGTTAATCGTTCCACCACCTTGAGTTGGTGGCGTTGCCATTGCGGTTCCATATCTGGATCAGCTAGCGCCACTTGCACATTGGCTTGAATCGTGGCGATGGGATTTCTTAACTCGTGGGAGGCATCAGCGGTAAACTGTTTTAACCGTTGGTAGGATTCGCGCACGGGTTTCATCGCGATTTCTGAGAGTAACCAACCAATCGCGGCGGTGGAAAGAATCATTAGGGTTGTTCCCACCGTTAAATCAACAATTAACTGGCGGATGGGTTTGGTGACTTCAAACCAGGGATGACTCACCCGTAAATAGCCTAAAACATACCGTCCAACCTCGACTCGCTTGGTGAACTGACGCAGCAGGTGATCTGGGGATAGATGGACAGTTTCCGCTGTTTGTCGGGGATGCAGGGGAACATCTAGGGGTTCTGATAGGGTTGACCACAGCAACTGACCCGTGGGACTAAATAATTCTAAGTCAATGTGGTCATCTTCCACCGCTTGGGTATTGTCGCGAAAACTGGCTTCTACGTTAATCTGATAAGGAGTAACCGTTCCCGCGATTGGCTGAATTACCAGGGAGCGATCGACAACTTCCACCACATGCTTTAAGGTATCGTCCACTCGTTCAATTAAAGTGCTGCGGACGTACAAGTAAACTCCTGTCGCGAATAGTAATAGTAAGACGGCAGTAACCGTTGTATACCAAAGTGCCAGACGGCGGCGAGTGGCTTGAAACATTTTATATTATGTTCGGTTTCAGGTTTAAACTAGAAGGCAGAAGGCAGAAGCGGTATGTCATTCTTCATTCTCTCAAAATCAAATGTCGCTGCGCGTCAAAAGTAATCTTTCCTTGCTGCTGTAACTGACTGAAGAGGCGAGTAATCGTGACTCGAGTCGTGCAACAGGCGTTAGCAAAATCCTGATGCGTCAGGCGAATAGTTAAACGAGTCCCCTCTTTTGTCGGTTGACCAAATTCCTCTTTTAACCACGATAGGAAACAGTGCAAACGGTCTGTTATTTGTCGCTTACCAGCAATTGCTAATAGAAATTCCGTCTGTTGCAGGCGCTGATTAATATGAGGTAAAAGACTATTGGATAGCCCAGAAGAGGCGGAAATTTCGGTTAGGGAAATACCCACTAATTCTGCTGTTTCCGAGACAACGGTGGCTTGGCAAATCGGTAGAGACGTCATCCTAGAACCGAAGCATAAGGATTCTCCTGCCAACCCCAATATTATTTCATCACCACTTTCGCTAAAAGTACTCAGTTTCAGCACCCCCTGGCAAACTAGCCAAATGATCTGGGGTTGGAGAGAAACTGTCTCGCCTTTATGATAAACATGCCGGGGGCGATCCTGGTAGAGGTTGATATGACTGCGATTTGACCCCCTCAGCGTCTGCTGGCGATCGCTGATATCCTGTACTATCCAGTGCAAACGGATTGGCTGATTCTCTAAGTTGCAGTCGGGGGTTACAGTCAAAGCCGCCTCCAGGGGTTCACCTTGACGTGGCTGAATCTGAGCAATCCATTCTTGTTTGACGTTACGCTGCTGAATCTGGATGAGTTTAGCCGGAAACTTGCGGCGATCGGATTTAATCAAGAAGATGTCTAGGGGTTTGCCGACTAAAAACCCCTGTGATATATTCAGCATCTTGGCAGCAGCTCGATTGGCTTCTGTAATTTTTCCATTCGTATCCGTTTCTAGGCAAGCAGTAGGCAAAAACTCGAATAGGTTTTGGTAACGCTGGCGTTCGGCTGCTAATTTTATTTGCATCGCAGCCGATTCCTCCGCCTGTACTAGAAGTTCCTCCATCGCCACTTGCAGTTCTTCTGAAGCCATGCCGAGTTCTTTGAAGGCTGATGGTAGCAGGCTAGATTTGCAGTTTGAAGTATCTATATGCTGCTGGTAAAGCCAATCTAAGCGCTTTTGTAATGCATCTAGCTGCTTAACAAACCGCTTTAAGTCAAAGTCAAACGTCCCGGCACCCATTTTTCTCTGCAAACAATCCCCCATAAGATTTTTAGGTATTTTATTTGGTGTTTGGCAAGGATTAATTGATTTGGCTCTCTAAATGCGTTTGTATTCAGCGTAACAAAGCAACTTAATATAAGTCCCCTTCTTTAGACAGACGTGGAGTATGGCGGAAATTGATATGCTGCTAGAGATCAGTAAAGCTAAAGGTTTCAGCGCCCTCCTAACCGACAAGACATAAGGATAGGGTTCTACGTTTATTCCAGATCAATCCCTCTCTGGCTAGGACTGGCAACCCCCCTACTCGCTCATTGTTACTCAGACTTCATTTATAGATAGATATGAATTCACAAACCACTTCCCATCAAACCGCTTCCGCCGCTAAACCCAGCCAAAGTTTATGCTGTTATACTAATACCACCAGTCATATTCAAGTTATCCGACTCGTGAGTAAATCCCATACAAATTGGCAGCGGGTTGTTTTCCCTGGTGAGCGTTTACTGTTTGAAACTGACTCCGAATCTAAGTTAGAGATTTTGGTAAATGAAGGAGTTTCTTCTTTGGTTAATTGCCAAAAATTACTCGTAAAACTTTCAGCCTAATCAACTGATTATTTCGATGTAAATGTTGCTGTTTGATTGGCGCAGTCAACACTATCTCTAAAAAAGGGGAACACCACCATGTCGGAGAAAATTATTAATTTAACCTGTCTGCTTATCATTGAAGAAGTTAAAGATATCTTGACAACTTATCCAGCGACTCCTTATCAAGCTGCTTTTGAACAGCCATCCTTACGTAACCAGCTCATTAACCAGGTATTAAGTCAAATTCCGGAACAATCTTATACTATTCTGAATGAATCCGAACAACTCCCCAAAAACTCTCGACGTTTTTACTCCTGCATAGAAGATCGAATGATGGTCGAAGAACTCATTCATCAGAATATTATTGCTCTACTTCAAGAACAGAATGAAATGTTACATTCCTTGCATCAACAAGATGATACCTGTTCTGCGACTACACCGATGAATGTCAACAAAAAACTCTATCGTTGGTTCGGCTATTAGGATTTTGAGATAGGGACACCATAGTATCTATCAGTCTCAACTTAAGCCACAATCCTTGCCAATTCTTTCTGGTAGATCCCCGACTTCTAAATCCAATTCATTCAGTTAATTAGGGTTTCGACAAAAAAGTCGGGGATCTGGAGTAGCGTAAGCTTATTTCATACCAAATCCGGAGAACGCTACCCCCGTTATACCAAATCCGGGGAACGCTACCCCTGTTATAAACCAGTCCGCGCAGGCGGACTTTGTTTGTGTAGCAGTGATTTCAATCGCCTCCTCTTGCTCTCCCTGCTCCTCCTGATTCAGATGATACAATAGTCGCCAACGCCAAGTCATGTCGGTTTTGGCTGAATCAATCCAGGAGTCCCACTTCACCTGATGTCAAGACGAACGGCAAACCCGGCTAATGTATTCAATCGAATTCCCGGACGCGCTTATCTATTGATAGCGATTGTGATTTTCGCGTCAGCCAATGCGGTAATCCGGATGTTAACAAATTTGGGAGATCAAAATTTAATTGATGGGAGAAATCCCATCTCTTTTTGTAATGTTCTGTTTGTGGGAAATCTTTGTGCTTTAATCGCCCTAATCTTAATCTACGGCAAGCAGTGGAATTTTGAGTCCTTAAAACGTCTCTCGTGGACAGATTGGCTGGGATTGACAGGGGTAGCAATATTGTCTGGAGCATTAGCCCCAGCATTAATTTTTATGGCGCTGGATTTGACGATGGTCAATAATGTGGTCTTGATTGGGCGAATTGAACCGCCCCTGATTCTGGCGTTATCCATACTATTGCTGGGAGAACGGGTAAATAAGTGGGTGATAGCGGGTGCGGTGGTTTCGTTCATTGGCGTTTCTCTAACTGTATTGCTTCAGACTCCCGCTACTGAGATGGTGAATATGGGGGGATTCCAGATTGGCAAAGGGGAATTATTTGCTGCAGGCGGTGCCGTGGCGTTAGCCTTATCCACGATTATTAGTAAGGTGAAGCTACGCCAGATTCCTTTGGGTATTTTCAGTATCTATCGCATGGCAATGGCAACTTTAGTGTTCTTTGTCGTTGTTTTGATGCTGTTTGAACCCAGTCATTTCATCGATGTGTTTTCACCTTTTCTGTGGCAGTGGATGTGGATTTACGGCATGGTGATTGTAGTCGGAGGTCAACTGTGTTGGTTTAGAGGACTAAAGACAACGGGTGCAGGGGATGTTTCCTTAGCCAGTTCCTTTAGCCCCATTGCTGGAATTTTATCGGCTTACTTCATTTTGGGGGAAGCGCCAACGATGGCGCAATATATCGGTGGCGCGGTGATTATTGGTGGTATTGTTCTTAATCAGATTGGCATGTTTCGCAAAATGGCTGAAACAGTTACTCCGCCGCCTGGGAATTCAGATAAGGAAGCGGATATGGAAGTTGGCTTTAAAGGGGTGTGATATCATGTCCGCCTAAATAGTTGTGATTTTAGGATTCCTTGTTGCTCTTTGATAGTCCTGTTAACTTAAACTATATAAGTAATTAGAAATTTAAATAATTCGCTGGGAAATGCTCTCTCCAGCAGTCTCTGCCGCTATTACAGAGCTGGGAATGCTATCTCTAAAAGTTTGTCAAGTCGTAATACCTAGGCTAAATCCCGATTGACGTAGATTTGACGTTTAAGTTTTATTACAATTAGAATGATTACTTCAAGCAATTGTTCGCTCATTGCTTCCCTATTTAGCCCATGATGTTCATTACAAACCGACCTTCAACGTCAACCCTTGAAATCACGCCAGCCGTAAATCAGGCTGTTAAAGACTTCCAGCGCCTGTCTGTTGATGATCAGTTGGGGCTGCTATGGGGAATGTATCAAAACCTCGGCTGTTCTCTGGCGCCAACACCTGCAGGTGCAGCACGGTTATTTTTGACCCAAGGGTTGCTGCATCAGATCAAGCAAATGCCTTCTAATGAGCAGCTAGGGATGATGCACGGCTTATTGAGGGAGACAGATACCCCCATCAGTCGCCAGTACGGACTGTTCACCCTTAAAACCAAACTGGCGTTTTGGACTCAGCTATTTGATTGGATGTCCACAGGTGAGGTGAGTCCGGTGGCAATCACTTATCCGCTTTCATCCTCAGCAACATCCCTATTGAGAGCGATGGCATCATTGGAACTGAATGAGCAAATTTCCCTATTCCACTGGATTGTTGAGCAGATGGGTGTTGCACCTTTAGCCGCTTAGGAATTTGGGTACAAGGTTGATTTATTTTGATTTTGTTAAACTTCAACCTCTAAAAGCCCAACCGTGATAGCGGCAAAGGCAAAGGCTACACCCAGAGGCATAGGCGACTGGAAATAAACGGTCAAAACAGCGGCAACGAGGGTCACCAGAATTGCCCCAATTGACCATAGTTTCTCTTCGCCACTCCAGCCTTTTTCCGCTTTAATCCATTTCAATGCGTCACTTGGAAGCGGTTCTGGAATCACAGCGCCCGGAGGGAACGCCCAATAGTTATCGCGTTCAACATATAAGTCAGTCCAGCCATTCTCGTAGCACCATTCGTTTAGCCAAGATTCAGAGTAATGTTTCATCGGATTTTGTTAAAATATGTTAAATTAACATGTCTTACAACCTCAATAACAATAACAAATCTTTTTCGAGACTAAAAGAGGAATAAATACCTATTGCTATTGGTTTAGGGAATAGGGAATAGGTAAGAGGGAATAGGCGAAAAATTCCCCCAGCTAAAAAGGGGACTACAAAAGCGGATTTGGTATAAAACTCTAAGGCAAAATGGTTTGTAAACCCTGAACAAAGCGTTCAATACCCTCGGTAACTGTTTCTTTTCGTAGCGCTCCATAAGCAATTCGTAAATAGCAACCATCTTCCATGCCAAAGGTTGTACCGGGTAAGACGGCGACGCGATGATCGCGAATCAAGCGTTCGACTAACTTGATGGCATTTATATGGGTGTTAACCCGAAGCCAAAAATAAAACGCGCCATCAGCTGGGGCGATCGCACACAATCCATCCAATCGCTGCAACGCCTCTAATACCAACTGTCGCACTGTTGCGATCGCGTGAATGTGGGGTTGAGTATAATTGACTCCAATCTGTAAGGCGGCTAAGGCGACATACTGGGAGACAACGGGTGGACAGATGAGAATCGTATCCTGAATTTTCTTCACCGCCGCCAGCAGATGCTGGGGAATCACCATATAGCCAATGCGCCAACTTGCAAACCCATAAGTTTTAGACAGGGAGTACAGGGAAATCGTATGGGAGTCACTTTGGGGAAAAGCCGCCGGGGAAACGTGCTTTACGCCGTTATAGGTAAAATACTCGTAGGCTTCATCGCTAATGTGATAAATTCCCCGTTCCTGACAGAGTTGATTGACCGCCTCTAACGCTTCTTTTGAGTAAACAGCCCCAGTGGGATTGTTCGGCGAAATCGTAACCACGGCTTTGGTTTTCCCGGTTATGGCTTGCGCGATCGCGTGGGGACGCAGTTGATAATTTTCATCAGTTGCCACAAGTACCGGATGACAACTCGCCATGGTAATTGCCATTTCGTGGTTGAAATAGTAAGGCGTCTGAATAATAATTTCGTCGCCCGGAGTGGTAATGGCGAGAATGGCATTCATAAACGCCATGTTTGAGCCAGCGGTGACAACGATACAGTTGTGTTCGTTGAGGGTAATCCCGTTATCAGTGTGCAGTTTGGCTGCAATCACAGACAGCAATGGTGCAATCCCCTGAACCGCTTTGTACTTGTGGTTATCTGGATCAGCCAGAAATTCCGGCAAACGTGCGATCGCCTCTGGTGGAGGAGAGTAATAGACTACACCCTGTCCCAAGGAAATCGTACCGGGATGACGGCGAATCAGTTCCCCAACGATGGGAATCACGGGTGACTGTACCGCTTCCATGCGAGAGGTTAAGGTGGACATCGGCGACTGATAATCAGATCAATTAAGGGCGCACGTCGTTGGTTATTAGTGCTTAATCTCAAAACTTCACTTACCTGACTAGGGTTCAACGTTTAGATCCCCCTCAATCCCCCTTAAAAAGGGGGACTTTAAACTATTCACCCTTAACTACATAAAACTCGGTTGATGGCGAATCAAATTGAGAAACTCTTCACGAGTTTTGTGGTCTTCTTGGAACACACCCACCATAGCGCTGGTTACTGTCCAGGAACCGGGTTTCTGTACCCCCCGCATAACCATACACATGTGAGTCGCTTCCATGACTACAGCCACTCCCTGGGGTTCTAAAATGGTTTGAATAGCTTCGGCGATCTGGCGGGTTAGGCGTTCCTGAACTTGTAGCCGCCGCCCATACATTTCCACGACACGCGCCAATTTACTGAGTCCCACGACTTTCTGGTTGGGAATATAAGCAACATGTGCCCGTCCCATAAATGGCAGCATGTGGTGTTCACACAGGCTAAAGAAGTTAATATCCCGCACTAACACCATTTCATTGTGACCTTCATCAAAAATCGCCCCATTTACTAATTGTTCGAGGGACTGATTGTAGCCACCGGTCAAAAACTGTAGTGCTTCCGCGACTCGTTTTGGCGTTTTGAGTAACCCCTCGCGTTCAGGATCTTCGCCAACGCCTAAAAGTAATGTCCGCACCGCGTCCATCATGTCTTCGGTTGAGGTTTCCCCAGAAAGCCCCAGCTTAGGTTGCTGACCGTTATGGGTATTGCGATCGGGTCGGGGTTCAACTTGAGGGATGGACGTGTTACGAGTACCAGGTGTCATAGACTCAGAGCGATTCACACCATTGGATGAAGCAATAGTCATAATTGGGTAGTATTGATAATTTTGACAAGGATGGATGGGAGGGTTGGATGGTGTCGTTCTAGAGAGTTCCCGCACTAGGCATCAGGGTCATGGAATCGATAACAGCCGTTTGGGGCATTAAGGCGGCGTGTAAAATAGTTTGGGCAACGATTTCGGGGGTCAACATGGCTGACCGATTCAAGTCGGCTTTTACGGTGTCTGTATCCCAGATTGGCGTATTCACTGCCCCTGGAGTTAAGGTCACAACCCGGATACCATAGGCACGTTCTTCAGCCGCTAGGGTTTTTCCTAAGGCAATCAAGCCGGCTTTACTGACGTTGTAGGCTCCCCAACCCGGAAATGGCTGCAGACCCGCAATGGATGCCACGTTAATAATTGTGCCTTGTTGCTGCAGGCGCATGGTGGGTAAAACACCAAGAATGCATTGCCATACGCTGGTAAGATTGAGATCCAGTACGTGCTGCCAGTCCGCTAAGGGGGTTTCCATCAGCGTACCGGTATAGCCCATACCCGCATTGTTGACCAAAATATCCAGGGAGGCAAATTCCGCCGCGATCGCTTCGATCTTGGTCTTGACCTGATCGAGTTGATTTAGATCAAGGAGATAGGGTTTAGCCTTGACCCCAGCTTCTCGGACAGCCGTTGCTACTGCCTCTAATTTATCTTGGGAACGACTGACTAATGCCAGATCAATTCCAGCTTTGGCAAAGGCTAAAGCTGTAGCTTTGCCAATACCACTACTCGCCCCTGTAATCAAGGCACGTTTTTTAACGGAAGAAGTCATAAAATTTTCCAACTCAGATGCGGCACAGGTTCCCCGGTTAACTCATAAGGGTATAAGGGGAGGAAAGAGTCCGCCCACATTTGAATTAAGCAACAGCGAATCATTTCTTGCGGCTACATTCTCACTAAAAAGCCCTGGATACACCAGTTTTCCTCTTTTTGATCTACATTCATTTATCCGTTACGTAAAACTTACACATACCTAACAATTTCCGGTAAAATCTGCCGTTTACTTCCTGCTTCATTCTGGCGGTGTCGGCACTCATCCAGTCCACAGGCACTTCCCCACCTAACTGGCGGCTATCTCCAAATTGAGCGATGTGTTCAAATCGCGATCGATTTCTAACCCCCCCTTGAAGGAGACGACGGAGTACAGTTAATCCCGAATGGCTAATGTGAAACCTAGATCAAGCTAGGGTTGAGTTGTCGATGGATTAACGTCCTGACGTTAGATTGTGAAGAATTGTTACAGAGCTGATTATCTGATTATACGACTATCTGGGTTTGATTGACAAAAGGGTAGAAATAAGGAAGGCAATTCAGTCCTTATTCCTTAAGTTGGATGCCAAATTCCCCTTAATTATTGTAACGCTCAAACCGTTTTCAGGCATGTAGCTCGGTAAAAACACCAATATGCCGAAACTTCTGATAGCGTAACTCCTGACGTTCCTTAGGGCTAAGCCGAGATAAGTCTTCCAAGTTCTGTAATAGGGCGGCTTTGAGCGTTGCTGCGGCTGTTAAGGGGTCACAATGAGCGCCGCCTAGGGGTTCAGGAACTAATTGATCTAAGATACCTAAATCTTTGAGATCCCAAGCCGTTATCCGCAGCGCAGCAGCGGCTTGGGGAGCTTTTGCCGCATCTTTCCAGAGAATGGCGGCACAGGCTTCTGGAGTCGCAACGGTATAAACGGCTTGTTCGAGCATTAAGATACGATCGCCAACCCCAATACCCAAAGCACCACCCGATCCGCCTTCGCCAATCACCGTACAGACAATCGGCACATCCAGACGGAACATTTCCCGCAGATTATAAGCGATCGCTTCCCCCTGGCCTAATTTTTCCGCATCAATACCTGCCCAAGCCCCTGGCGTATCAATAAAAGTCAAAATCGGCATGCCAAAGCGATTGGCATGTTCCATCAGCCGCATCGCCTTACGGTATCCACCGGGCGACGCCATGCCAAAGTTCCGCACCACATTGTCTTTGGTATCCCGCCCCTTTTGATGCCCTAACATTACCACCGGACGTCCCCCTAAACGCCCAATCCCACCGACTAGGGCTGGATCATCATAGCCGCCGCGATCGCCATGTAATTCCATCCATTCATCACTAATCGCCTGAATATAATCCAGAGTGCTCGGACGCCGGGGGTGACGGGCTAACTGAAGCCGTTGGGCTGGAGATAAACTACTAAAAATTTCTTGACGCAGTTGTGCCGCCCGTGCTTCTAACTGACGAATTTGCTCAGAGACATCGACATTGTTTTCTTGTGCGAGTTCGCGAATTTGGTTAATTCGGGTCTCTAATTCATAGAGGGGCTTTTCAAAGTCCAGCAGAAAAATCCGGTTTTCAGTTGCCATGGGTCAGTCGTTGTATCCTTATCCCTTACAAGCTCAGCAGGGGTCTAAATCCATGTTTAATTGACACCTGTCCAATTTTTTCCATCTTTTCTACCGTAATCTGATTCCGTCCCCAGGAAAAGTTGGTATACCACTTTTCAAACTCTAACAGCATTGACTCGGCAAAGCAGGCAAATAGCTGGCGTCCTGGATCTTTCATTTCGACGATTTGCATAATTTTCCAGTCGATATCCAACGAATGCTCGACAATACCCCCATTGAGAACGTAAATGTCAGGATATTGCAGCTTGGTGGCTAAATTCTTGGGGTAACCCCCATCAATCAGCAGACAGGGCTTCTTTAATACTGAGGCATCAATTTCAATGCCCTTGGACATACTCGCCACCCAGACAATAATATCCGCTTGGGGTAGCGCCTCCTCTAATCCCATAATTTTGCCGCGCCCTAATTGGTCTTGTAAGGCTTGCAATCGTTCCTGGTTACGGGCGCTTAAGAGAATTTCGGCGACATCGGTGCGGCTATTGAGCCAACGACAAACGGCGCTGCCAATATCGCCTGTTGCCCCACAAACCGCCACGGTGGATTTTGACAGGTCAATGCCCAGCTTTTTCGCCCCTTGTTCGACTTGGGCGCAAAGGATGTAAGCCGTGTGGGTGTTGCCCGTGGTAAAGCGCTCAAATTCTAGCTTGATATTGCGAACCTGGCTTTTCTCGTACAAGTGGAATTCTTCAAAAATAATTGACGAAAAGCCACCTAATGCTGTAATATCTATGCCATTTTTTTGGGCATGAGCCATGGCGTTGAGAACTTTACGGATGGCGGCTTTGATCCGGCGCGTGGCTAGCATCTCTGGCAGAAAACACGATTCCACATAGCGCCCTTCTATCGTCTCCCCTGTCAGGCTAGTCACCTTGATGGTGTCAACGATTTGGGGAGGGGCGCTGCACCAAAAATCTAACCCTTGGTCAGCATATTCTGGGTAGCCTAGATCTCTGGCGACGGCTTGGGCGTGTTGCAAACTGGTGAGGTGACCGATAAGACCAAACATTTACTGCTCGCTGGTAAGGCTGTTAATTAGGGGGAAATGGAAAATTGGAGTAAGGGTAAGAAATTGTTAAGGATATTTAAAAATATTATCAGGAAGATAGGGGAGATGGGGGTTTTAGTTTTGCTTCACGACCTTCGAGGGCATGGCGCGTGAGTGTAGAGACGTAGCAGGCTACGTCTCTACTATTACATACATCTAGGTTGAGTTAGACGGCTGTCAATCCGTAGGCAGACATCCGCATGATGTCACGGGTGGTAAAGCCAATATTGCTTAGGGCTTCACCGTAGGCGATCATGAAGTCTTCTACCAGAGCATCTTTTTCCATTCCCAGGATATGAGCATCGTTCTCAACTTGGTTGAGCATACGCCAAACCAGTGGCAGGTTTTGCTTATTGGCTTGTTCGAGTTCGGTTTTTGAGGCTTCAAAGTTCTCTTTGAGCCACTCTTCGCCAAAATTGAGGTGGGTGTACTCGTCTTTCACCACACCTTCGGTGATTTTTCGGGCAAAGGGATCAGCGACGGGAATGTAAATGTTGTAGGCGGCGATCGCGAAACATTCAATAATCAGCGATTGAATCAGCAAGCAGGTGACGATATTACCTGAGGCGGCGGCGGTTTGGAAGTTTTGGTGTAATTGGCTGAAATACTCCTTGGCAAATTCCATGTCCGGTGTGACACTCAAGTTGCGACCACAAGCTTGAAACCCCTTCTTATGGCGGTTTTCCATCTTAGCTAGACTGGTTAGCTCATCCTTTTGGTCGGGTAGCAGTTCAGCCAGTTGGATGTAATTCTCTTGAGCTTCTTGTTCCCCTTCGATCACGATCGCGTTGATGCGGCTATAGGCGTCCTTGTATGTTTCACTATTGAAATCTAGCTCTTGAGTGACTGTAAGCTGCTGCATCAGTAGGTTTTCTCCTGTTTGCATGAGTAGAGGTGTTTCAAAAACGCTTTGAACCCAATTCTAGGCAGTTGGCTCAAAGCCGCTATATAAAACTTAACCCATCAATGATATATGGTGAGAGGTATTGAGGAATAGTGCCTTAGACAGAAAATTCTTCCCTCCATCATCAGTATTCGCTTATTAAAAGCATAGGATTAAACAAAGATAAATGTCTAAATGGCTACAGATTTTGTCATGGGTCACCGAACAGGGTTAGGTAGAGACGTAGCATGCTACGTCTCTACAACCTTCCCATCCGGGAATGGGGAAACGCTAGAATGTGGAGTCGAACAGTTATTCATCCCTCATTCATGTTTGATTGGGTCTGGTTATCTCGCGTCGCAGGGCTAGGATTAGTAGGAACCGCTGCCGGATCTACCTTATTTTTTGGTATATTAGGGCGAACTTTCCTCTCGCAGCCAAACAATCGTCACCCCAACTCAATAGATGCGATCGCGCCTCTTAAGACTCAAGCTGTAACGTTACCCCCGCAACCGTTACCCTTGCTAACCTTACCCAATTCTACTTCCGCCTCTGAGGTATCCCAGAAGTCTGTTGCGGTTCTCTCGCGCCCCTTTGATCTCAAGCAAAGCCTGAACACCTATCAGCCTCTGTTTGCCACACCAACCTCTCTAGGTATGGTCGCTATTGGGGTAGCTGAGGGGAATTATCGCCTGTTTATTGAAAAGGGCGATCTCTACGTCCAGCAAACTTCTTTCTACTTTGGACATACTGATCCGGGTAACTTATCCTGGGGAGATGTAGTCACCAACTATGGACCCTGTAGTGATCAAGGACGCAGTAAGGGAAATATTGCCTTAGCCGAACAACTGTGTGTAGAGCGATCGCGATCGCGACTACCCACTCATCTAGTTGATTTGAATGCGGCTGGTATTGACCCAGAACGGGATTTAGAGGCTTTACTCAATGTAGCTGATTTATACAATCAGGCAATGCCCATCCATTCTCGCCACTTTCCTCACGCCCTCGCCATCGCCAAAAAGGGTGGGTTAAGGGGAATTGATGCTCTAGCTTGGGCAAGAACTGCATCGTTTTATCTTAATGTCAATAATGAGTTAGATTTAGAAACTGGTTCCAACAAAGCCACAGGACTTTTAGGTATCTGTGCTAGAGAAAATCTGCCCATCACGGAATGGGACTGTGTTTACAAAGACCAAATGCGACGAGTCAAAGCCATTGCTTCAGTTGTTGAGAAGTATAGCCAAATCTATCAATCAAAAACGAATTGAGTTGAGACGTAGCATTTGTAGAGACGTAGCATTTGTAGAGAGGTATAAACTTCCCTAAATCAGTGTGACGAAGGGCGGGTTTTGTTGAGAAGGTTATCGGTGAGTATCAAAATTAAATGGCTAAACCCGCCCCTACAATTACTACTTTTTGTGACTGTTAACTGGGGTTAGACAAATCAACACTCTCAGCGCCTGCTTGAGGTTTGAGGGGTAGCTCCACGGTAAAAGTAGCTCCCTTTCCCTCTCCAGCACTTTCGCACCACACGGTTCCCCCATGGAGTTCAACGAGGTGACGTACAATAGCGAGTCCTAATCCTAGTCCGCCATGGGAACGAGTTGTTGAGCCTTCAGCTTGGCGAAAGCGGTCAAAAATGTAAGGCGCAATTTCAACGGATACCCCCTGACCCGTGTCTTGTACCCGAATGCGTACCGCATTTTCCAACCATTCCAGATAAATCTTGACTTGTCCGTGAGTTGGGGTAAATTTAATCGCATTAGACAAAAGATTCCATACAATTTGCTGTAAGCGATCGCTATCCCCCTTGATCACACTCCGACTCGGTGCTAAAAATGAATCAATCCGAATACTTTTAGCGTCGGCTGCGGGTTGTAACGTATCAATTGCTGCGTTGATCACTTGGTGTAAGTCAACGGGGATTATATTTAAGCGCAACTTACCCCGAATAATCCGCGACACATCGAGCAAGTCATCAATAAGCTGGGCTTGAGACTTAGCATTGCGTTCAATCACTTCTAACGCACGCTCTACTTTGTCGGGACTCAATTTTCTTCTCCGCAAAAGTCCCGCCCACCCCAGCATCGCGTTCAGGGGTGTTCTCAGTTCATGGGATAGGGTGGCTAAAAATTCATCTTTCAGGCGATTCGCGGTTTCAGCTTCAGCGCGGGCGGCTTGTTCACTCTTGAGCAATACAGTCCGTTCTTCTTCTGCTTGTTTGCGCTTGGTGACATCTTCAATCGCACCCTCATAGTAGATAATTTTACCCTGATCATTGCGGATAGCACGAGCATTGTAGCGTACCCAAATCATGGTATTATCACACCGAAACATCGGCATTTCCAAGTTTCGCACCACTCCTTCAGAGTCTATCTGATTTTGCCATAAGTGGTTAACTTGAGGATTAACTAGGTGCTTGGATATATTTGCATTAAGCAAGGCTTTTAGACTGGGATATCCCAACAGTTGCAACAGGGCTGGGTTGGCTTCAATAATTTCTCCTGTTGGTGTCATCCGATAAAGTCCGATGGGTACGCTTTCAAAGAGTTGTTGATATCGCTGTTGCACCTCCTGAAAGGCTTGACGTTGCTTGGCTCGCTCCAATGCTGCTCTTACGGCGGCGGCGAGACGAGTATAATGCTGAGGCGATTTAATAATATAATCGTCAAGTCCTGACTTCATCGCCTCGACAGCAACTTCTTCGTTTCCTGTGCCGGTAAACATCACCACAGGACAATCTGGATACCGTTGCTTGACTTTGTGCAGTACGTTTAAGCCATCACTCCAACGCAAGCTATAATCAGTGACGACGATATCAAATTGTCCCTCGGCTAATGCCTGTTCTACTTCGCTGATATCGGTAATCTCTTGAGGCTGTAATTGGTCAAACTCCTGCTCTAGCTTGCGTAGCGCTAGCATGCGATCGTCAGGGTTATCGTCAATTAACAGAATTCTTACTGGATTGTCATTTCTCATTTGTCATTTGTCAGGGAAGAGGGAACAGGGAATAGAAAATTAAAATTTATAATTCCTAATTCAGACAAGGGGTTTTTCGTTAAATATTAACCAATACAGATCAAGAGTACGAATCATTTCTAAAAAATCATGAAAGTTTACAGGTTTCACTAAATAAGAATTGGCTCCGATATCATAAGCTTTATTAATATCTGGTGTTTCTCTGGATGCCGTCAACACCACAACTAATAGACGTTTTAACTGAGGTTGCTGTCGAATCCAAGCTAAAACTTCTAGACCGGATTTACGAGGCAGTTTTAAATCGAGTAAGATAAGAGCTGGAATAGGATAACGTTCTAGATCATTATAGGGTGCTTTGCCCTCTAGGTAATTGATTGCCTCCTCTCCATTCATGACAACTTGCAGTGAATGAGGTAAATTGAGGCGTCCAAATGCACGCTGAATTAGGAAAACATCATTATCATCATCTTCAACGAGTAAGATATCAGAAGGTTTACCACTCATAATCTTTTCCGTAAAACTTACTCAAAATGCTCAAAGACTAAGGAGGGCGGGTTTAGTCAAGTTATCGCTTTACAGGTAAACGTTATCAGTAAAACCCGCCCCTACCCAATAGAAAGATGTGTCATGGTATTACTTTTTGCGCCTCGATCCAAAATCGGCTTCCCTGATGGGGTGATGATTCAACTCCCGAACGTCCTCTTAGACGTTCCATGCCTTTACGGACAAGGGCTAAACCAATACCACTACCAGGATAAGTTTCACGACCGTGGAGGCGTTCAAATACCAGGAAAATCTTTTCTTGGTATTCTGGCTCAATGCCAATTCCATTATCCTCGAAATTGAGTCGTATCCACGTACAACCAGTTACATCTTGTCGTTCCTCTGCCCACACCTGTATCTGAGGCTGCACCGTCTCCGGGACAAACTTGATCCCATTGACAATCAAATTTGATACAACTTGGATGAGTGTACCACGATGACCCCAAACTTCGGGCAAAGGTATTATCCCTTTCTGGGCTACGTTAATTTGGGCGTATGTGTTTTTGATGGTTTCTTGGAGTTGAAAGAGTACTTCTGTCACAATGGAATCTAGACTAATCGGCTTGAGGGGAAATTCCAGGCGTCCCAAGCGACTATATTCTAATAAGTCTTGGATCATGTTGTCCAAACGCTGGGCAGACGTGATAATCCGCTGAGCATAGTCTAAACCGATTGAATTTAACTGGGAACCGCAATCTTCAACTAAGGCATTCGCAAACCCTTGCATGGCTCGTAACGGCGCTCTGAGATCGTGAGAAACTGTGTAGGAAAATGCTTCGAGTTCAGCATTGATAGCTTGCAATTTTTGCGTTCGTTCGGTTATCCGTTCTTCTAGTTCAGTGGTGTAGCGTTTAAGCTGCTGTTGTAATCGGGATTGAGCGATCGCGATCGCGAGTTGATTGGTGACCTCTTGTACAATGGTCTTATGTTCCTCATTCAGAACATTTTCTCCACTGAACTCTAGGTTGAGTGTGCCAATTAATTCTTGCTTACTTCTGAGTGGAATAATCTGGAAAGATTCAGCGTTCTGTGAGAGTAAGGCTTGCACTATGGGTTGCAATAATGGCACAATTTCTAGCTGTGGGAGTTGATGGATTTTACCGTCAGCGAATTGGGTAAGCTTTGAGGTAAATGGTTCTAGAGCAATTGTTGTTCCGGCTGGGTTATCTACCTCACCGTCAGTCGCCAGGAGAATGGCTTGCTGGGAGTCCCAATCAAACACCACAACACTTAGATGACGATAAGATAGCAAAGCGTTTAAACCCCTTAACGCCACTTGCGCGATCGCAGAGGGTGATTGCTCGGCGAGAATGGCTTTGTCAATGGTTTGTAAGGTTTGCAGGCGGTCAATCGTCTGTCGCAATTGAATTTCAAGTCGCTTGCGCTGGGTGATGTCAAACGTAAAGCCGAGAATTTGATCGATTTCACCGCGCTCATTTAACATCGGCACATATTTGATTACTGTGGTAAAGGGGTTAGTATTCGGTAATCTAATCGTGGCTTCTATTGTCTGCGGAGTTCGGGTTTCTACCACATGCTTGAGCGTCGGTAAATACGATTCAGTAATCTCCGGCGACCAGATTTCTTCATCAGTGTGTCCTAGATACTCCGCTAATGATTTTCCCGTGCGTTCAAGGGTTGTTGTATTCACAAAAATAAACCGTCGCTGATCATCATAGATGACGAACATATCTGGACTATGATTTACCGCCAACCGGAATCGTTGTTCACTCTGACGTAGGGCTTTTTCTGACTGTTTGTATTCAGTAATATCATGGTTAACTTCTAAAATTCCAAATGGATCTCCTTGGTGTTCTCGCTGCAATGTCCAACGACTCGCCACAGTAATTTTCGTCCCATCCCTTGTCCTCTGCATCAACTCCCCGGGCCAATATTCTTGATGCCATAATTTAGCCTTAATTTCGCTTAACGGCTGCGGAAAAATAGTGTGCAGCAATTGGTGGGCATTTTGCCCAACGGCTTCTTGATTACTCCAGCCATACAAGCGTTGCGCCCCCTGATTCCAATAGGTAATTTTTCCCTCTAGATCCAGCACCATAATCGCATCATTGGCTAAATCTAATAGTTGTGCTTGTTGGCGAAGCTTTTCTAGGACTAATTTCTGGGCGGTAACATCCGTCTGCACTCCCAGAAAGTGAGTTAATTTTCCCTGGGAATTTCGCACGGGTGAGATATAGAGATTGTTCCAGAATAAAGAACCATCTTTACGATAGTTCCGCAACGTTACTTTACACTCTCTTTGTGTCGCAATCGCCTGTCGTAATTCATCCAATCCAGTTTGATTTGAGTCATCTCGGTTCAAAAAGCGACAGTTACAACCGAGTGTTTCTGCGGCGCTGTAACCGGTGAGTCGTTCAAATCCAGAATTGACGAAAATAATTGGGTTATCCGGTTGATAGGGATCACTAATTAAAATCCCGTTGCTACTGGCATTAACCGCACTCTCTAGTATCCGCAATCGTTCCCCTTGTTGACAACGATCAATCGCTGCACTGAGAATATTCGCGATCGCTTGTAAAAAGTTAATATCATCTTGGCTAAACTGGCGGTAAACTGTGCTATGAACACCCAAAATCCCAAAGGGTTGATTCTCTGGATTAGACATAGTGTCCCAATGTTTCAGTTTCTCTAGTCTCGCTGAGGAAAGTCCGGGGATAATCACACTCATCCCACTGACAACTCCATGATCGCGTAATAGAGGTGGACCGGAAAATCGTGATTCTGTCCGCAAATCTTCGACGATAACTGGTTTTTGTGAGACGAGAGTATAGCCTGCTTGGGAATTAATTCCCGTATCTACAGTTGCTTTACCGACTAAACCAACTTGCCAACCTACACCCGCCCGCAGCAACAATGCTTTGCCATCGGGAAGTAATTCCAGGACTTTGGTGTAGTCTACGTTGAGGGTTTTTGCCAACAAATTGACCGCACAATTCATTAAAAAGTCAATGTTAATCCCTCTTAAGGCATATTGACTAAACCTCACAATTGTAGTTTGCTGAGCAACCCTGGCTTGGAGTGTGGCGATCAGTTGCAGGTTCTGGGAAATAGCGACAGGTTGAGTCGTTTGTGGCAAAGAAGATTGGGGCTGTAACTTAGACGCTAAGGCAGCACAGACGGCTGTCACCAGTTTTGGATAATGGGACGGCGATTTAATAATATAGTCATCTAGACCCGCCTTCATTGCCACTACAGCAAGTTCTACACTGTCTTGACTGGTAAACATGATAAATGGACAAGCAGGTTGCAGGCGTTTAACCTGTTTCAAGACAGCTATACCCGTTATCCAAGGGAGTTCATAGTCCGCGATCGCAATATCAAAATGATCCTCTAAGAGTACCTGATTTAGGTCTTTAGAGTTAGTTGGCTGTGCGACGCGCAGTGCGGAAAACTCTTGCTGTAATTGACGAATGATTAAGGCTCGTTCATCTGGGTCCTCGTCAATGAGGAGCAGATGCACAGGAGTGTTAATCACAATTTGTCACTTTGGAAGGATGTTCTACTCAGAATATCCCATTATTACCTATCCCATCTCTGACTTGTGGAAGAAGTTGGAGATATAGCAACCGCCATAGCTGTTAGGACACATCATTTATGTAGAGACGCGCCATTATGTAGAGACGCGCCATTATGTAGAGACGCGCCATTATGTAGAGACGCGCCATTATGTAGAGACGCGCCATTATGTAGAGACGCGC